>JAZNHC010000158.1:0-3448 GCA_045576755.1 Alistipes sp. | reverse complement strand
CATTTCGAGGCATATGGCGAAATCGCTGCAAGCTACAACCGCGACATCGAGATATTCCCCGTACTAAACACCCTGTTCGAAGCGATCTACGGCGAGAGCCCTTACAAGTCACCTACCGATATGGGTGTCAATATGATCGGCTTCTGCCTTAGTGATGAGGAGGTATGTTGCAACGCCGCAAAAGACGAGGTTATTCGTCGTTACTACTACGCGCTTTGCAACCTCGCACAGAAGGGTGATAACGAGAATGAAGTGAGCAAGTTATCGCTCATTATGAAGCAGGCAAAGCTCACAACAGCACATCGCAGGACCACTGTAGCCGCCAACGAGCGAAAAGAGAGGGAAGGTGTACCTTGCTCGGCTATCGAGTTGCAAGACGGCACAATAATTACGGCACGCACAAGTCCTCTTTTGGGACCAAGCGCAGCTCTTTTGCTCAACGCGGCAAAGCACTTGGCAGGTATTCCGCACAACGTTAAGTTGATACCAGAGACCATGATCGCACCAATACAAAAGACCAAAGTCGGACTTCTGCACGGCAATAATCCACGTCTGCACACCGACGAGGTTCTTGTGGCGTTGTCAATATTGAGTATTACTGACGAGAACTGTCGCAAAGCTCTCGACCAGCTACCTCTTCTCAAAGGATGCCAAGTTCACTCGACTGTAATGTTGAGTGAGGTCGATCACAAGATATTCAAGAAGCTTGGTGTAGGCCTTACTTGTGATCCTGTAGCAAAGGAATAACTCAAAATCTAAATCAATGAAAAAGGCAGGGCTCTTATTGGCAGCAATAAGCACACTTATAGTTGGCTGCCAACAAGATTTCACCACCGATAGCAACATCGGTGGAGGATCTGCTTTGACCGTCTCTCTTGCACAAACACGCACCTCATTGGGCAAGAAATGTGGCGACACCTATCCTGTATATTGGAGCATAGGCGACAAGATTTCGGTAAATGGCGTGGCATCGGCAGAGGTTGAGATTGATAACGAAGAGAGAAGCCGAGCACGTTTTTCGGTACCCAGCGAACTCCGACATCCTCTCTATATCACATACCCACATTGCGAAAGCACAACCGCGAATAGCCACATCGTAGAGTTCTCGGCAGAGCAAACATACACCGAAGGCTCATTCGCCAACGGTAGTGCGCCAATGTGCGGATATTCCGAACACGCGGGCGAGGATATCACTCTCGCACATCTTGCTGCAGTTTTGCGCCTACCGATTAGGGCAACACTCGAAGGTGTTGTATTGGAAAAGGTTGTCATAACCTCCTTGTCTGGTGCAAAATTAGCGGGCCAATTCACAGTCGATTGTCAAAGTGCCACTATCGCGGCAACCGAGAGTTGTGGCAGCGAGATAACCTTTACGCTTCCCGATAACTTCACTCTCTCGACCACGCAGGATAGCCCTCTCTATATCGCGCTGCCGGCTGTGAATGTAGGCAGGTGTAAGATAGAATTTTTCGACACATCGGGCAGAACAATGGTAGCCTCCTGGACCCCAAACAAGCCTCTATCGAAGGGCATAGTCCGCGAGTTTAAAAGCATCTGTTATATCCCGGGAGCAACCGCTACGTTGCAAGCTATGGAGTCCGTGAATGACGAATTTACGATCTTTTACAAGAATGTGCACGGGAACGTAAGGTATAGCGACGGAGCGCCAATTGCAGGTGTCTCGGTGAGTGACGGTTTTCAGGTCACAACAACCGACTCGAACGGATACTATGAGCTGAAGGGCATAACCAAGGATACGTGGTTCATATACTGCTCGCTCCCTGCAGACGTTAAAGTGCCAATCAACGAATATGGTCAGCCTTGCTTTTGGAAACGATTTCCTGCAGAATCTGCTCAATTCGATTTCACCTTCGAGAGGTTGGAGGGCGGCAAAGAGCAGGAGTTTGTAATCGTTGGTATGGCCGACCCTCAACCCGGCAGCACTACCAATGTGGAACGCTTTGCGGCACAGGTAGCACCCGAGATAAAGTCCTACACCAAATCGTTGGGTGTACCTTGCTATGGTGTCGCTTTGGGCGATATTATTTCGATGAGCGAAACGGTAAACAAGGAGTATCTGTTCTACGATATGCGCGATGAGATGGCAATCAACAAGATCGGAATGCCCGTATTTGGAGTTATGGGTAACCACGACAATGCCTACGTATCCCCTTCGCACCCCGTATTTCCCGACGAGTATAGCAGCACATTCAATTTCAAAATACAACGCGTATACGAGGATTGTTTTGGTCCGGTAGATTATTCGTTCAATCGCGGGGATGTGCATATTATATGTATGCGCGATATGCAATACACGACCAACACCACCGCATCGAGCTACTCGACAGGCTTCACCGAAAAGCAATTCGAGTGGATAAAGCAGGATCTGGCAAATGTGCCGAAGGATAAGATGGTGATTTTATGTGTGCATATTCCGCTGTTCAACAAGAGCAACAACCACATTCAAGAGGTACTTTCGATGATGGACGCGTATGCTGAGGCGCACATATTCTCGGGACACTACCACGCCAACGAGCCATACGATCACGTCGCACTCAAGACCGGCCACAAGGTCTTTGAGCATAGTCTGACGTCAATCAATGGAGCATCGTGGAAATGTAACTTGGCAGCCGACGGCACACCAAACGGCTACACCATATTCCACGCGAACGGCAACACATTCGTAAATTGGTACCACAAGAGCTACGCCTACGGAATGAATGATCGTAACCATCAGATGCGCCTATATCGCGGAGGAACAATCACCGGAGCCGAAAAAGAGGGTAGCGACAGCAACGGCACGAAGGGTTACTACCAATTTCCGTACGACAGCAACGTGGTGCTCGCCAATGTATTCAGTTCCGACCCTTGGAATTGGAGTGTAGAGGTCTACGAGGATGGCGTTAGAGGTGGCAATATGACATCGCTCTATGCATATCGCAAATACATAGCGTACGACAAGTTGGTAGGCGATGGAACCTTCGAAAATCCGAAACGCCCCGATAGTTCGGTCAAGGAGTTGGCACACGACTTCTGGGCTACGGGAGTACTACTTGGCAAGATCGGTGCAAAACCGCCTTTGCACTACGAAAAAAGTTGCTGGACAATGTGGAAATATACACTCAAAAATCCCGATACAAGACATATCGAGGTGCGTGCCACCGACAAATTCGGCAATGTATATACTGAGGATAAATTCCAAGACGGAACAGATATGACATACGCCCTCTACGATCCGCAATACAATCCCGTAATCGAATAGAGCAGCGATGCTACAACAAAACAACCGAGCGAAGAATTTTGCTCGGTTGTTTGTATTTAATAAAATAAGTTGTTACATTTGTATTGCAATTTACGGAATGCAGACATATTTACGCCGAAAGAGAACGTTTATTCTCGTTAAGTGAACGTAGGAAATTCATAAGAAGAGAGAATAGGCAGACATTAT
>JAZNHC010000157.1:0-22945 GCA_045576755.1 Alistipes sp. | reverse complement strand
CAGAATGCAGAATGCAAAATTAAAAATCAGTTTTCCGTTTTCCGCTTTCCGCTTTCCGTTTTCCGTTTTTCGTTTTCCGCTTTCAGTTTTCCGTTATTATCCCTAACTTCAAAATCGTCAATGATGAGATTATTTTTGTGCGATGCTAAGCGACAAATCCGCAGCATACTATGGCGTATGTGAGGAATTTGGCGACCGACGCACTCGTGCAAAAAGAACTCATCAGAACGATTTTTGTGCGATTACCGCTGCTAAGTCGTTGCAGCAAGCGTCGATGTTTCCTGCTCCGAACGATACAACAACATCGGTTGCCATCTCGCCAATAGTTTGTGCCAACACCTCTCGCTCGACAATGCGGCAAGGTTTTACGACAAGGTTTGCGATAATCTCGGTGGTGATGCCCTCGATAGGCAACTCACGAGCCGGATATATCGGCAAGAGAACAACCTCGTCAGCCTCGTTCAGCGCCTCGGCAAACTCCTCGTACAAATCACGGGTACGGGTGTAGAGATGCGGCTGGAAGATAGCCGTAACCTTGCGAGAAGGGAACATCTGCTTAACCGAAGTAATCGTAGCAGCCAACTCGCGCGGATGGTGGGCATAATCGTCCATGTAGACACCCTTCGGCATATTCACATAGAACTCGAAACGTCGCTTCACACCCGAGAACTCTCGCAACGCCTTACGCAGTGCATCGTGGTCCTTGATATCACGCTCGACAGTCCACAGCAGAGCCACCGCAGCCACCGAATTTTCGATATTCACCCAACCCGGAATTCCGAGCGTGCAACCCTCGACAATACACGTCGGAGTAACAATGTCGTAGCGGTAGTATCCGCCCTCCAACAATTCGACGTTCTTGGCATAGAAGTCGCACTCCTCATTGTACGAGTAGCGGTAAGTGGCAATGCTATCGTTTGTAATGGCAACATCCACACCCTTCTTGATCACCAGCACGCCACCCTCCTTAATCTGCGAGATAAACTGCGAGAACGCCTCCTTGACCTTCTCGTGTGTGCCGTAGATGTCAAGGTGGTCGGCATCTGCCGATGTGACAACTGCTGCATCGGGATAGAGCTGTAAGAACGAACGGTCAAACTCGTCCGCCTCAACCACAAAACGATCTCCCTCGCCAAGCACCAAGTTCGAACTGAAATTCTTGGATATACCGCCCAAGAATGCCGAGCCCTCACCCGACACAGCGTAGTTCAACCACGCAGTCAAGGTCGAAGTCGAGGTCTTGCCGTGAGTTCCCGATACCGCCATCACATACTTACCCTGCGAGAGTAGTCCAAGCACCTGCGAACGCTTCTTTATCTCGAAGCCCTCGGCTCTGAACATCGCCTGCTCGCTATGGTCGGCAGGGATTGCAGGTGTGTAGATCACCACCGTACGCTCCTTGTCAAGGAAGGCCTCGGGAATGAGTTTCACATCATCCTCGTAGTGAACTGCTGCACCCTCCGCCTCCAAGCGACGTGTGAGATCGGTAGCTGTACGGTCATAACCAGCCACCTGCCAGCCTTCGTGGAGGAAGTAGCGTGCTAAGGCACTCATTCCTATACCTCCGATACCGAGAAAATAGACTCTATCTTTTACCATCTTCTTACTCTTTGATCCACTTAACAATCTCGTCGGCTACGCTCTCTGCCGCATTTGGCATAGCCAACTTTCCAATATTCTTCGACAACTTGGCGAGCAACTCCTCGTCTGCCACCATCTTCAATGCCGTAGCGATACCACACTCAGTTGCATCGGAATCACTTACCATCATCGCCGCACCCTTATCCACCAACGCACGAGCGTTCTTGGTCTGATGATCCTCGGCAACATTTGGCGATGGCACAAAGAGTGTCGGTTTCTTTGCCAAGCACAACTCCGACACGGTGCAGGCTCCACTACGCGAAACCACCACATCGGCAACTTCGTAGGCATAGTCCATTCTGTCAATAAACGGTACGAGTGTAATATTTTTCGTTGGATAGTGGGCGAAAAATTCGCGCATCTCCTTCTCGTAGTAACGTCCTGTCTGCCATATAACCTGCACGGGCGACTCACCTCCGAGCGTCACAATCCACGACTTCATCATATTGTTGAGCGTACGTGTACCGAGCGAGCCACCCACAATAAGTATGGTTGGCAAACCCTCCTTCAATCCATAATGCGCATAGGCCTCCTTACGTACAATATCACCGCTTCCGAAGGCACTACGGAGAGGATTTCCCGTCATTACAATCTTCTTCTCGTCAAAGAATCTCTCCATACCATCGTATGCCACGCATACATTTTTGGCACGACCTCCGACAAGCTTATTCACAAGTCCAGCATAAGAGTTCTGCTCCTGGATAACCGTCGGAACACCCATGCACTGCGCCACATAGACAATCGGAGCGCTGGCATATCCGCCAAATCCTGCCACCACATCAGGCTTAAACTCCTTGATGATATGACGTGCCTGATTGAGGCTTCGCAATAGGTAGTATGGCAGCGCAAAATTCTTCAAGGTAAGGCGACGCTGCAAGCCGACGATATTCAGGCCCTTTATGTTGTAGCCTAAGTTTGGGATCAACGTCATCTCCATCTTACCCTCCGCACCTACGAACAATATCTCGACATCGTCACCAAAGCGCTTTTTCAACGCCTCGGCCACCGACACCGCAGGGTATATATGACCTCCGGTACCTCCTCCGGAAAGGATTACTCTCTTCATTTTAGTGGATTTTTTGAATAACACTCCTAATTAGCTACAAAAATATGGATTATTCTGTTAAGTTCAAAAGAAAAGCGCGGTGAAATTATATTTCACCACGCATTTTTGAATTTGATCACTTTCCACCTACTTCAGGCTCTCATTCAACAATGCCGCAATTCGATACGCTGCACGAGCCAAGCAGCTCAATTCAGTCGCTCGGCGACTCCAAGTCCTCCTTTTCCAAAGGGGGATTTAGGGGAAATGTCAATATCGTTGCATTTGAGCGGTCAAAAACAACTCTTTACTTCAAGTTCTCATTCAACAATGCCGCAATTCGATACGCTGCACGAGCCAGGCAGCTCAATTCAGTCGCTCGGCGACTCCAAGTCCCCCTTTTTCAAAGGGGGATTTAGGGGAAATGTCAATATCGTTGCATATGAGCGGTCAAAAACAACCCTTTACTTCAAGTTCTCATTCAACAATGCCGCAATTCGATACGCTGCACGAGCCAGGCAGCTCATATGCAACTCCTCGTGCGCCTGAATTGTTGCGTGAAGGAACTGTCCATTATTCGCCTCCAAAACGCCATAGACTTTCTTGGTGTAGGTGCCGATATCGGTGGTCCAATCGCGCAGGGTACCTGCCGAAAATTCCGCCTTCTTATCGCCAAACATCAGCACAATATCGGTAGCCCACATCTGCGGTGAGTAGGCTCCGTGATATGTTGCATAGCGGTGTGTCCAAAGTGTCTTCCACGAATAGTCTACAATCTTTGGGGCTTTACCTCTTGCTGTGCCCCTCGATGTAGGAACATTAAAGTCGGTGCCCGAGAGAGGAATATCCTCGATTACGACATTCGAGAGGTTGTGCATATCGATAACGAGGTTCATCACGGTATGTACTGCCAACTTAACCACATCCTCATCGTGCTGGTCGCGATTGCGGATAATCTCCAGCGCCTTCTCTACCTGCACATATGCGTCGTTTTCATCCTTTGCTGCAGGCTGAAGATTCTTATCGAGATGAAGTGTATGCCATCCTGCCGTATGAAGATGGCGTCCATTACGACGATGCCACGCGAGGTGGTTGGATGCTCTGGTATGATCCTCGTTTACATAGCGCGACACCAAGCGATAGGTCTCGGGGTTATAGTTCTGCGAGGCAACGAGCAAAACAGCCTTGTCGTATGCAGTACTCCACGCCTTTGCCGAGAGTGTTGCAGCGATAAGTATCACCGCCAAAATAGTCTTTCTCATAACTCCTTACTCCTTAAAAATTTCGTTCAACACTCCAGCCAAGCGATATGCGGCACGCTGCGCCTGGCGATCTACTATGCTATGGATAGCTTTGCGAGTCTCCTTCGAAACCTTTGTAACCTCGGTATTCGCAGGCATCAGCTCGAAACACGAACGAGCCACGTCGGCTGTCTCCTGTGTCCATTTATAGGCGTCGCCCTTCTGTACCTTCTTCGCAGCGGACTTCGAGAGCTTCTCCATATTCTCGAAGTAGCGTTCTGCGGTCCAGCCCTTGCGCCAACGCCTCAACGAGCCATCCCAGAAGCCGTGATAGTTTTGTCTCTTTCCCTTATTTTTGAGATTGTAGAAGAACTCGGGATGATCAGCCTTGCTCCATCGCACGTGTACAGGACAGTGGTGGTCGCCAATCATATGGATAAGGTACTGCAAGTTGATCTTCACCAACGAGTCGGACATCGTTTTGTAGCCACCATTCATCATCTCCTTGCGGATACGCTCAATATGGTAGGCTCCGGTTGTCGGCAGTCCGACTACAACCTTATACTTCGCGTCAATATTTGTGCTATGCCAATCGTCGCACTCGGTGTAACCCTCGATTGAGCGATATTGGTCCATCCACGAGGCTTGGAACGCGAGTGACGAACGGAGGTAGTGGTGACACTTCTGTCTCGCCTCGGGGGTGAGCAGCTGCTCTGCCGAATAGGCGATAACAGCGTGGCCAAAATTCTCCCATGCCATAGCCTTAGGAGCGATAGCAAGTAGTGCTGAGGTAGCTACTACTATTAATCTTAACTTTTTCATACTTAACTACTTAGTCGAATAATTAAACAACGCTGCGATACGAAATGCTGCGCGTGCTACACCTGCGTAGAAACGCTCTTCCTCCTCGGCATGAGCCTGGCGCGAAAGCAGGCACATTGGTTCTGCCCACTCGTAGAGCGGCTTGACCAACTTACCCATATCGACAGCCCAATCGCGGATCGATCCCGCCATATATTGTTCCTTGTAACGTCCGTGGCACACCTTCAAATCGCGCACGTGCATCTCAGCCGACCATGCCGAATGAAATACCGAAAATCCGTACGACCAGAAGTGCTTCCACTTGCGAGTACGGAACTTCTCCTTCTTGCCATAGCCACCTGCCGACTGCTGAAACTCGAAGTCCTCCTTCGAATATGGAAACTCCTCGAGATAGATATTGCCGACATTGTGCATATCGATAGTCAGCTCGATAATTTGATGCATCGCAAATGCCACCTCCTCGTTACTCTTCGAAGCACGATTTTTAACCACCTCGACAGCCTTTTCCAACTGCGCGATAGCACTCTTATCATCCACAACCACCGGATTCAAATCCATATCAAGCTGTATGGTGCGCCAATCTGCCGATTCGAGAAGTTCGCCTTGTTTGCGGGCCTTCTCGAAGGTCTGTATCTGAACACGAACATTATCACCAAGATAGCGTTTCAGTTCCGCCTGCGCTGCCGGAGTCATATTTTCGAATGCCAAAAGCAGAGCCGCTTGATCGTAGACCCAATTCCACGCCTGAGCCGAATAGACACCCAAGAGAAGGGTGAGTGTAATAATTATCTTCTTCATAGCCTGCTACTTCTTAAATATTTGATTCATAACATGCGCCAAACGGTATCCTGCCTTCAGCACCTCCTCATCGACAATGCGCTGCATCTCCAAGCGTTGTGCCTTGGTATACTTCTGCACGTTAGAGCCCTTCGGAGTGAGTTCGAACGTAGCCTCAGCATGTGGAAGACTTGTCACAGCCCACTTGTAAGGCGTGCCCTTGCATATCTTCTTTATCTGCTTCGGTGTGAGAGTAGCCATCTTATCGGCATAGTAGGTGGCAGTCCACTTTTTGCGACCATAGTTGAGAGCATCGTTGTCCCAAAAAGAGTGGAAACTAACCTTTTTGCCCTTGTTGTTGGTCAGATGATAGCGGTATTGCGGATGCGACTTCTTGGGCCAAACATTATGTCCCGGACAGTGCATATCTGCCACAAGATGAACAAGATAGAGCAAATTCAATCGCACCTCCTCCTTCGGCATAGTCTGATAGTTCTTCATCAACTTCCAGATACGTGTGGTTTGATAGGCGGCACAATAGTCGTTTGTCATATCCACCGCACCACTCTCATCCATCCAGTTGCTGTGCCACTTGCCCGACGGACGATATGGGTCGGTATAGCGATATTGGTCCATCCATATAGCGTAAAATGGCAACGAGTGGTTCAGATAGTAATGAATCTTTTCGCGAGCTTGCGGAGTGAGGTTTCGCTCCGCAATCTCGGTGATTGCCGAATGGGCGAAACCTCCCCAAGCCATTGCACTATTGGTGACAAAGAGTGTCACCACAGCCAATATAACGATGAATTTCCTATTCATATTTATATATTTATAGTATAAATTCTACTTGAACAAATCGTTCAAGAGTGCAGCCAAGCGGAAGCTTGCACGAGCCATCATCTCGTAGTTTACATCCTCCAACTCGTTGAACAACAGTGCAGGCATCACATAGTCGGGATTGACAAAGCTGAGATAGTAAGCCGACTTCTCGCCATTCTGCAAAATCCACTCGCGGAGTGTTCCCTGCGAAAACTCTGCATACTTGCTACCCAAGCACAACTCTATATCCTCTGCCCAATAAGGACCCGAGAAACCACGGTGACGATTGCAGTAAGCTGTCCACATCGAAGCCCACTTAACATTGCTGGTCTGATCCTTTTGCTTGCCATACTCGTAGATCTTACGCTTGAACGTAAATGGCTTCTGCGAATGCTCCACGCCATCGATACGGAAATTAGCAAGGTTGTGTGCATCGCACAACAAATTGATCACTACACGCAACGCCTCTTTCACCTCCTTGTCGGTGTAGTTGTCGTATGCGCGAATTACCGATATTGCCTGCTCCATTACTACCAAAGCGTCGTCAGTAGCGCTCTCGGCAGGCTGCAAATTGCTGTTGAGATGAACGAAGTGTACCTCCTTCGAATATTTCGGGCTCTTCTTGCGCTCGAGTGTATAGAGATAGTGAACATCATCGGCATAGCTTGTGCCCAAATAGCTCTCAACTGCCTGCTTTGCCTTTGGTGTGAGGTGCTTTGTTGCAACTATAACAACTGCCTCGTCACACTGCTTGATCCAAGCATTTGCCACCGACACGGTCAAGGCAAACGCAAATAATAAAAATATCTTTTTCATATCAAAAATTCGGTATTAGGTTGGAACTACTTTGCGAAAATCGTATTTAAAACGTACGCCAAACGATATGCAGCCTTCAATGCCTGCTCGTCGGCAAGCTCCAATACCGCAGCCTTCTGCTCAGCGGTCATCTTGGAGATATCGGTATCGGCAGGGGTAATCTTGTAGCATCGGTGCGCCTGCTTGATAATGTCGCGACCCCACGCATCAGGTGTACCCTTAACCCACTTCTTCGCCTGCCTTGGAGTAACGTGGTCTACCTCGGCAGCATAACGCTCGAAGGTCCAATTCTTGCGGGTGAAGCCTGGCGAGCCATCCCAGAAGCCGTGATACTTAATCTTCTTACCCTTATTGTATATCGAATAACGATATTGAGGAAAGTCTTTCTTCGAGAATCCTACGTGAACAGGGCAGTGCATATCAGGCAGATAGTGAATCATATTGATAAGACGCTGACGCACAACCGAATCGGGCAGGTTCTTGTAGTTACCGTTACCGAGTTCCTTGAGTGCATTAACGAGGTGACCCAGAACACGTCCCTCGGGCTTTCCGGTCCAATCCACAGAGCGACCATCAGGCATAGATTTGAACGAATGAGGGTTGTTCACGCTCTTGTACTTTGCGATACCGCGCCAATGGTCCATCCACGATGCGTAGTAAGGGAGCGTGTGTTTGAGATAGTAGCGGCATTTCTCCTTCGCCTCTGGGGTGAGATGTTGCTCGGCAACATAGGCGATAGCTCCGTGTCCGAAGCCACCCCACGCCATTACGCTATTTGTAGCAAACATTGCTACAACAGCCAATGCAATAAAAAGTTTCTTGTTCATAATATTAAAGTTTTTTACTGTAATACTTCGTTCAATAGTGCAGCTAAGCGATATCCCGCCTTAGCCATAAGACGATTGTGTACGGATTCGAGTTCGACACGTTGCATGTTGTAGAGTTTCATTTCAGGCTGGGCCCACTCCAACTGCGCAGCACACTCCTTGCCCATATCGGCAGCCCAATCGCGAATGGTACCTGACGAGAAGGCATCCTTGTCGACACCATGGCTGATTTGCAACTCATCTGCAAACATTTCGGGAGTAAAGCCGTAATATCCGGATGTAGCATCACGTCCCCAAAGCTGAGCCCACGATTTCTTGCGTGTTTTATTGTACTTTGGATCGAGCTCCGCCATCTCGCCCGAGTGGCAGTAGATCGTAAAGCCATTCGACTTCTCGTTACCCTCAATCGACACACGCGCAATGTTGTGCAGAAGGATCATATTGGTAAATATGGTGCGCAGCGCCTCAATCTGCTTCTGCTCGCTATGGCTTGCACGGTTACGCAATACATCTGCTGCTCGCTCCAACTGAACAACGACATCGCCCTCATAGGTTGTTGTCGAACGCAATTCGGCATCGAGCGACACGCGACCCCAACGCGCATCCTGCGGAGGTGCAACCTTCTCGCGAGGATACTTCTTGCCCAAACGCATAATTCGGACATACTCCTTTGCTACCGAAGCTTCGAGGTGGCGACGCGCGAACAAGCGCGTTCCCTGGTCCGCTTCGCGAGTCCACGCATTAGCCGAAAGTGACATTGCCACAAGGGCTACAATCATAAATATCTTTCTCATATCGCAACCCTCCTAATATTTGAATATATCGTTTATAATATGTGCTAAGCGATGTGCTCCGCGCAAAATCTGCAGATCGACAATCTCGCACATTCGTTGTTTGTTCTCCTCGGGCATATCCTTAAACTCGGCATGACGGATAAGCAGGGTTTGGTATGGCTCTCGCATCTCCTTGCCATTCTGCTTCGCCCACTGTTCGGGTGTACCCTTCACAATCTTGGCTATCTCCTTCTCGGTCAGATTATCGATGTTCTTCACATAGTCCTGACAACTCCAACCTCGGTGAAAGAACTGCACAGCCGAACGATCCCAGAACTTATGCCACGCCACCTTCTTGCCATTATGGTAGATAGAGTATCGCTTATATCTCGGGTTGGGATCATCATCGTAATAGTTGTGCGACGGACAGTGCATATCGCCCACCATATGGATCAAGAACTTCAGATTTACGATAATTGTCGAGTCGCTCAACTTCTTGTAGCCACCCTCCTTCATCTCGTCCCAAATGCGAATGATATGAGTAATGGCATTTTTACCCTCGCGATATAGGTAACGATTCTTGGCATCGTAGCGCACACCGTGCCAAAAGCGGCTCTCGGCATACTCCTTGCTGAATGCAACATCGTCCTGCCACGATGCGTAGTAGGCAAGTGTATGTCGCAGATAGTGGTGACACTTCTCCTTCGCTTCGGGGGTCAGATGCTGCTCTGCAATGTAACCAATTGTATTATGGGTATGTCCACTCCACGCCATCGCCTCAGCAGCAACGAAGGCAAGGCACAGAGCCAATATAATTCTATTCTTCATGCTCCCAAATCACTATTTTACTACCTCGTTGAGGAGTGCTGCCAAACGATAGCCTGCACGTGCCATCATCTCGCAATTGAGAACCTCCAACTCGTTACGCTCACGACGAGTCATAGTGTATTCAGGATTGATGCGGGCGAGCAGATTTGCAGCAGTCTCGCCAATCTGAGCAACCCAATTTACGAGATTACCCTCTGAAAACTCTGCACGCTTGTGACCAAGGCTCAAATCCAAATCCTCAGCCCACAATGCTCCCGAGAAGCCACTGTGCCATCCCGAATAAATATGCCAAAACGATGACCACTTGATGGTAGCAAGTGTCTTACGCTTGCCTATATCACCGGCATAGCAAGAGAACTTGAAGTCCGCCTGCGAATGAGCAATACCCTCGATGCGAACATAAGAGAGGTGGTGAATATCACACATAAGGTTGATAACTGTGCGCAACGCTTTCACCACATCCTGCTTTGGATACAAAGTATGAGAGCGAATAATCGCCATAGACTTCTCGATAATGGCCAAAGCATCATCTCCCTCTACGGTCAGAGGACGAAACTCCTTGTCGAGGTGAAGATAGTGGACCTCCTTGGTGTACTCAGACGTCTTCTTTCGCTCGAGGTTATAGAGATAGCGCACATCATCTGCATAGTTTTCACCCAAGTATTGGTTTACCAACGACTTCGCATCTGCCGAGAGGTACTTCGATGCCAACAAAACAACTCCCTCCTCGGCACTATTATTCCACGCATTGGCAACCGAAATGGTGAGAGCCAACGCAACAATCAAAAATATCTTTTTCATCTCTTCTCGCATTTATTATTTGAAAATCTCGTTTAGTACATAGGCAAGACGATATGCAGCCTTCATCGCCATCTCGTCAGCTAACTCCAACACCTGTGCCTTCTCCTCGGCGGTAAGGCGTGCAATATCCTTATCGGCAGGGGTAATTGCATACGCTCGATGCGCCTGCTGTATGATATCGCGTCCCCAATAGTCGGTATTGCCCTTCTTGATGATTTTTTTCGCCTGCTTCGGAGTGATATTGTCTACCACAGAGGCATATTTCTCGTAGGTCCAACCCTTGCGTTGGAAGGCTGGTGAGCCATCCCAAAAGCCATGCATCTTGTATGGCTTACCCTTGCGGCGAAGCGAATATTTGTAATGTGGATAGTCTCCTCTCGAAAATCCCACGTGTACAGGGCAGTGCATATCGGGCAATGCGTGCACCAAGATAAGGAGGTTGTGGCGCACGAGAGAATCGGGCAGATTCTTATACTTGCCCTCTCCCATAGTCTGCATAATCTTGATAATCTGGCCCATAGCCTTACCATTACCCTTCTCCCAATTTACCTGACCGTCGGCTGTTGCCGAAAATCCGTGCCAAGCATTTGTTGGATGGAATGGAGGTACTGCACGCCAATGATCCATCCACGAAGCATACCAAGGCAAGGTGTGCTTCAAATAACGACGCACCTCCGACTTTGCCTGCGGTGTAAGGTGTTGCTCTGCAACATAGGCGATAGCACCGTGTCCGAAGCCACCCCAAGCCTTTGCGCTCTGTACGCCCAAAAGAGCGACCAGTGCAATTAGCAAAATTGAAATTTTGTTCTTCATAATCGGTTCTGTTTTAGCGATTTACTTGAATATATCATTCAGAAGAGCTGCCAAGCGATATGCCGCCTTAGCCATACACTTCGTGTGGTTGAATTCGTGCGTCAGCACAACCTGTGTAGGCACCGGAGCTCCCGTATTCAACGCTTTGATAGCACGTACCACATCCTCGCCACCGTTCTCAACCCAGAAGCGAGGTGTACCTATCGAATACTCCGCCTTTTTTCCGCGAGCATAGATATTGATATCCTCGGCATAGTACTGCGGAGTGAAGATGGTGTAGCGGTTGCTAAAGGTAGACTCCCAGAGGGTATACCACTTTTGGTTCCACTCTTTACGTCCCTTGCCATCGAGCTCGTTCCAAATGCGGAATGTAAAGCCCTTGGTCTCCTCGATACCCTCGATATGGATGTGCGAGAGGCAGTGCATATCCTGCACAAGGTGAATTACTGTACGCAATGCAGTCTGCACCTCAGCTTTATCGTGGCTTGCACGATTACGCAACACGGCAATAGCCTTCTCTAACTGTACGATACCATCGTTCTCGTCCATAGTGGTCGATTTGCCATTGGCATCAAGCTGGAAGAAGTGCCAGCTCTTGGTGTGTGCCATCTCTGGATCTTTGCGAAGGTCGTTGAGCCATACGCACTCATCCGTTACACTCTTATTGAGAATTGCCTTAACCTCCTGCTTTGCCTTGTCGGTAAGGTTCATTTCTGTCAATTTCGAAATTGTCTGATGTGCAAATTTGCTAAATGCAAATACCTGATTTGCAGTCACAAACAGCGCAAATATCACTATTACAATCTTTTTCATAATTTTTCCAAAGTTTCAACTATTTAGACATTATTCGATTGAGAACACCCGCCAAGCGATAGCCGGCATGGGCAATCTGCTCGAACATTACATCGTCAATCTGTTTGCGTTGCTCCTCGCTCAAATCTTCGAGCTTGGTGCCTTTCTCCCAGAAGTAGAAGGTCTTGACCATCTTGTAGGCATTCTGCTTGCCCCACTTCGTAGGAGTACCCTTCGCTATCTTCTTGATCTGCTTTGGCGAGTATGTGTCGCACACCTTCAAGAAGTCGTCAGCCTTCCACTTCGGATGCATCACCTGTGGCGCGGCATCCCAGAATTTGTGATGGTTCATCTTCTTGCCCTTGACAATGAGCGACGAAATCTTGTAACCGCACTCCTTCGGATAGCCCACGTGGCAAGGGGTATGCATATCGCCCACCATATGGATAAGCAGTTTCAAGTTCACACGAACCAACGAGTCGGACATATTCTTGTACTTGCCCTTCTCCATCTCCTTGATGATACGCTCAATCTGAGTCACAGCATCGCGCGAGATATTACCCTTCTTGCCTACAGTGTTGAAATCCTTATCGACATAGTTCATATGCCAATGGGTGATCTCCTTGAAAGGGTCGCTATTGCGCCAATAGTCCTGCCACAACGAGTAGTGGGTAACCTTGTGCTGAAGGTAGTGTTCACACTTCTCTTTAACCTCGGGAGTGAGGTGTTGCTCGGCAACGTAGGCTATGAGGTGGTGTCCCCATAAGCTCCAAGCACTTGCACTCTGTACGCCAACAACTCCGACGAGTGCAAGAATTAGGATTGAAAGTTTTCTCTTCATAGTAGTTATGTTTTAGGATTTATCAATTATTTGAATATATCATTCAGAAGGGCAGCCAAACGGTAGCCCGCTTTTGCCATACAACGAGTGTGATTATACTCGTGGCTATTGGTAACTTGTGCAGGTACAGGCTCACCCGTATTGAAGTGAGCGAGCGCGCGAACTACATCCTCGCCACCATTCTCAACCCAGAAACGAGGAGTTCCCTTCTCGTACTCAGCCTTCTTCTCATTAGCAAAAATATCTATATCATCAGCATAGAACTGCGGAGTGAAGATTGTGTAACGATTGCTGAAATGGCTCTCCCACAACTTATACCACGAACCCTTGCCATTCTTGCTTCTCTTGCCCGGCAACTCATTCCAAGTAACATAGGTAAAGCCCTTAGTCTCCTCGATGCCCTCGATGCGGATATGCGAGAGGCAGTGCAAGTCAGCCACAAGATGTATCACGGTACGCAACGATGCCTGTACGAGCGAATCGCTCTCGTTGGCACGATTACGAAGTACGCCAATAGCCTTTTCGAGCTGTACAACGCCATCGTTCTCATCCACAGTAACCGATTTTCCGTCGGCATTGAGTGTGGTAAAGTGCCAATCCTTCGTATGAGCCATCTCGGGATTCTTACGCAAAGTATTGAGCCAGGTCGAAGCCTTAAGCATATCGGTTTTGAGTATCGAGGTAACCTCCTGCTTAGCCTTGTCGGTGAGGTATCTCTCTGCCAATGCCGCAATTGTCTGGTGAGCAAATGCATTGTATGCCTGGGCACTATTCACTGCAAAGAGAAGGGTGAATACTGCAAATATAATCTTCTTCATACTGCTAAAATTTGTTAGGTTCGATTATTTACTAAAAATTCGATTAAGAATATCAGCCAAGCGGTAGCCACCATAAGCCAACTGCTCGTGCAAAATATCGTCGATCTGCTTACGCTGGTCCTTGCTCAACTCCTTAAACTCGGCACCAGGCTCCCAGATAGTGAATATCTTGACCATCTTGCGGGCATTCTGAACGCCCCACTTTGTAGGAGTGCCCTTGCAAACCTTCTTGATCTGCTTTGGAGTATAGGTGTCATACGCCTGAACAAAACGGTCTGCCTTCCACTTCGGATGCATGCGCATAGGTGCGCCATCCCAGAACTTGTGACGAGCCACCTTCTTGCCATTAACAAGGATCGATCCGCCCTTCAAACCTAACTCCTTGGCATAACCAACGTGGCAAGGGCAATGCATATCGGGCACCATGTGGATAAGCAACTTCAAATTCACCGCAACGAGCGAGTCGGACATCTGCTTGTACTTTCCCTTCTCCATCTCCTTGACAATACGTTCGATCTGGTAGGTTGCCTCACGGGTGATATTACCCTTGTAACCCACGATTTTGTACTCCTTGTCTACATAGCTCGAGTGCCAATAGGAGATCTCCTTGAAAGGGTCGCTGTGACGCCAATAGTCCTGCCACGACGAGTAGTGAGGCAGGCGATGTTTGAGATAGTGACGGCACTTTTGGCTCGCCTCGGGAGTGAGGTGTTTCTCGGCTATGTAGGTAGTGATGTGGTGTCCCCATCCTCCCCACGCCATTGCACTCTGCACATTCATAACGGCAACGAGCGCAAGCACGATAACGGATAATGTTTTCTTCATAGTTAGATTTAATTTTAAGTTATTTTGTCTTTCTCTATTTGTCAAAAATATTGTTGAGGATATAAGCCAAACGATACGCAGCCTTCATAGCCATCTCATCTGCCAGCGCATGCACCGCCCGTGTCTCCTCGGCGGTAAGATGTGCAACATCCTTATCTGCCGGAGTAATTACAAAGGCGCGGTGAGCCTGTTTGAGGATATCGCGTCCCCACACATCGTAGGAGCCCTTCTGAATTCGGCGTATCTGCTTTGGCGAGAGTCTATCCACCTCCTGAGCATACTTCTCGTAGGTCCAACCCTTACGTTTGAAGGCTGGTGCAGCATCCCAGAAGTTGTGGAAGCTATATCTCTTTCCTCGGTTCTTCAGCGCGAAACGATAGTGCGCATAGGAGCTCTTCGGGAACTGGATATGTACGGGGCAGTGCATATCCGCGACACTATGGATGAGATATATCACATTTTGTCGCACCAACGAGTCGGGCAGACTCTTGTACTCCTGCATCTCCTCGACAATTCGCTTCACCTGGATCATAGCCTGACCATTAGCACGTTCGCCCGATATATCCCAGCGCAGCTTACCCTTTTCGTCGGACTTTATGCCGTGCCACATATTCGTATGGGCATAGGGCGGTACGGCACGCCAATGGTCCATCCACGAGGCGTACCACGAAAGGGTGTGTTTCAGATAGTGTCGGCAACTCTCCTTTGCTTTTGGAGTGAGATGCTGCTCGGCAACGTAGGCAATAGCACCGTGTCCGAATGCAGCCCACGCCATAGCTCTCTGCACAGCAAAAGTCGAGAGCAGAAGCACCAACACAATACGAATCCTCTTCATCGTTGAGTCGTTTTATTTAAGAACTTCGTTCAGTAGGTTGGCAAGGCGGAATATGGCGCTATATATACAGCCGTTATTCACCTCCTCCAACTTTGTTATCTCCATCCTATCAACTACTGCATCGGGTTGGAAGATTTTAAGGGCAGACATTACGATTGCACCCGTCTGTTCTGCCCACTCGCGCGGAGCAACAGGTTGTTTCTTATATCTCTTTGCCATTCCTTTAGTCGAGATGTGCCAATCGTAGATATACATCTCGGGCGAGAAGGCTCCCAATCCGGTATGGAAGTCACTGTGCCACATCTTCTGCCACTTCCTCTCATTGATCTTGAACCAACGTGAGGTCTTCGGACGGCCATTGTCGCGGCCAAATCTGAAATCGCCCTCGAGATGTCTATCCACAAGTATATTTGCAGGGCAGTGGATATCAACCGTCATCTCTACAACATTCAACAGAGCCGCCTTACGCTCCTCTGCCGTTGCACCTTCGCACTTCAGCACTGCGATACCGTTCTCAAGTATCACTACGGCATCTGCCTTGTCGGTAGTTACCGACTTACCGTTCTCGTCAAGGCGGGTTTTGTTTGTACCCTTATTCACAAACTCAACAGCCGAAAGCGATGTACCCAAAATCTCGGCAACCTCTCTCTTTGCCTTCGACGAGAGGTTCTCCTCGACCATCATCAACACTGCCGTATTCACCTCGGTAGTCCAAGCCGAAGCCTCGAAAGCTACTGCCAACACAGCAACCAAGTATAATATTCTTTTCATATCTCCTTCTATTTGAAAATTTGGTTCATAATGTAGGCTAAACGGAAACCTGCCTTTACACGCAACTCGTCGGTAATCTCCTTCAAGCGGAACTTGTTGCGCTCGGGAAGATCGAAGTAGTCAATCGTAGGCGATAGCAGTGTGTAGCACTCCTTGAATACGGGAGTGTTCTCCTCTACCCAATCGGCCATACATCCCTGCTGCAAAGCTGCAATTTCCGCCTTTGTAAGGCGGCAATTTGTTTTATAGAAGATATCGGAGGTTTTACCATGATTAAATCGTCCGTAGGATTTGTCGATAAATCCGTGAAAACGGATAGCCTCGCCACCCTCGGTCATCTCAAACTGCTTCAAGCCGTAGTAGAATACGTGGCCGGGGCAGTGCATATCGCCCACCATGTGGATAATACACTTGAGATTTACCGTAACAGCCGAATCGGTCATATTGCGATAGTTCTTCAGCTGATCGAGCATCTGCTCCAAGCGCGCTACACCGTGATCGTCCGGAGTGAGCGGAGCGAGAAAGTCGGAGATATCACCCGCAACCTGACCGGGTACGAACTCGCCATCCTTAATTCCTACGGCGTGCCAACGTGCCGTGTGGTGATATTCGTCGGAGTAACGCCACTGATCCAACCACGAAGCGTAGTAAGCCAACGAGTGTCCCAAATACTTGCTACACATCTTACGAGCCTTAGGTGTAAGATGTCGGTCAGCGATGTGTCCAATAGTTCCGTGCCCCGAAGCATCCCAGCCATAGGCATTCGTCACCGAGAAGAGCACCGCAACAGTAAGGGCAATTGTTAAAAGTTTGTTTCTCATTCTTGTTTATGTTTTAGTTGTTCTATTCTCTGTTTTTCGAGTCGATACATATCGTCACAGGTCCATCGTTCACAAGCGACACTTTCATATCGGCACCGAACTCGCCGTGTTCAACCTTCTCGCCCAACACCTCGGACAATGTCGCAAGGAACTTTTCATACATTGGTCGGGCTACAGCCTCGCCTGCCGAGCGGATATACGAAGGACGATTTCCCTTCTTGGTCGAAGCAAAGAGTGTAAATTGGCTTATTACAATGGCGTGTCCCTCCGCCTGCTTTATATCGAGGTTCATCACCCCATTCTCATCGTCGAAAATACGCAGGCGCGACACCTTACCGCAGAGCCAATCGATATCCTCCTGCGTATCGGCATCCTCGATACCGAGCAAAATCGCCAAACCCTTGCCTATCTCGCCTATTATCTCGCCCTCAACCGCAACGCTGCAACGTTGCACTCTCTGTATTACTATTCGCATACTCCCCTATCTGAAAATCTCGTTAATAATGTAAGCCAAACGATAA
The DNA here is from genome assembly GCA_045576755.1 of Alistipes sp. Classification (GTDB taxonomy): domain Bacteria; phylum Bacteroidota; class Bacteroidia; order Bacteroidales; family Rikenellaceae; genus Alistipes. The sequence goes on along the minus strand of JAZNHC010000157.1, from coordinate 5,521 downwards.
CCTGCATCACGATGCAATCTATCGGTTATCTCCTGCAGTCGAAGGTGGCTCTCTACCGGCAGCTCGTCGTACTCCACCTCGGGCGGAAGTATCTTATAACACTCGCGGTAGAGATTCTCATTCTCCCAAATCCAACTCGCCATATCGCCCTTGCACAACTTCTTAATCTCACGCTTAGTCAATCGGAAACAGCCGTCGTAGAACTCGCTCGGAGCTACGCCCCTGTGAAAACGGGAATAGGATCTATCTATGAAACTATGGAAATGCGTTGATTTTCCACCAATCTTGATGCGGTATTGTTGCGATTGATCGGCATAGAAGATATGGCCCGGGCAATGCAAATCGCCAACAATGTGGATAATAAATTTAAGGTTTACCGCTACCGTCGAATCGCTCAGTTTGCAGTAGTTGCGTAGTTGCTTTCGCAGTTGCTCCAACTTAGCTACTCCGTAATCATCATCCTGCATCGGAGTATCGTAGCGAGCCTTCGAACCCGTAAGATTTGACGGCACGAACTTGCCGTCCTTGACACCCACCGAGTGCCAACGTGCCGTATGGTGATAGGCATCGGTATATCGCACCTTATCCATCCACGAAGCGTGATACGACAATGTATTTCCAAGATATTTCTGGCACATCCTGCGCGCCTTTGGGGTGAGGTTACAATCGGCTATATGACCAATAACGGCGTGGCCCTTCCCATTCCAAGCAGAGGCACTTTGCGGAGCAAAAAGCACCACTGCGAGCAATACCGTCAATATTTCCGCAACTCTTCTCATCGCTCCTATCTGCTATTTTCGTCGAAATATCGCCACAGATTGTCATCCTGCGGAACGGGAGCGACAATCTCGATCTGTTCCTTGCGTACAGGATGTATAAAGGTAAGAGAGCGCGAATGGAGCGAGATACCGCCATTCGGATTTGATCGCTTTGCACCATACTTCAAATCACCCTTTATCGAACAACCAATCTTTGATAGCTGGCATCGTATCTGGTGATGACGACCCGTCAGCAACTCTATGTCGAGCAGTGTGTAGCGGTCGCTGCAACCTATCATTTCATAGTTCAGTCGCGCCTCCTTCGCCTCCTTGCGCGGAGTATCGTATGCGTGCGAACGATTGGTGCGTCCGTCGCGCAGAATGTAGTGACGAAGGCTACCCTGCTCCACCGTAGGTCGCGCCTCGACAATTGCCCAATAGTGTTTATGGATTTCGCCCTTGCGGATCATCTCGTTCAGGCGCACAAGAGCCTTCGAGGTCTTGGCAAAGAGTACCGCGCCACTCACAGGGCGATCTATTCGATGCACCACACCGAGAAAGACATCACCCGGTTTATGATCGCGCACCTTCAGGAAGGCTTTGATATAGTTCTCGAGCGCATCATCGCTCGTCTTATCGGGTTGCACAAGGTCGCCCACCCGCTTATTCACAACAAGCAGGTGATTGTCCTCGTAAAGAATATCGTCCGGGTTAAACATTGTTAGTAGTAAGGAATTAGTTTCGAGTAGTGAGGTTTATAATTGGAATGTAAACGGCAAGAGTAATGCTGCACTCTCTACCACCGAGGCCGAGCCGTTTCCACTCATAATCACCCGTATCGGCGTGCCTTGACGGCGCTCCACATCGAGAATAACCTGACGGCAACCGCCACAAGGATAGCACTCGCGCTCGGAAGGGTTCGACGCTATAGCCAACGCCTCGACAGCATCGTCGGCGTGATTTGCCTCGACATAGTAGAGCAAAGAGCGCTCGGCGCACAACCCCGAAGGGAAAACCTCACTCTCGGAATTTGCGGCACGAAGGATCTTTCCACTACGCAGACGCACCGCCGCACCCACCTTAAATCCCGAATACTTGGCATACGCCAACTCCGTAGCCTTTTGCGCCTCGGCTACCAATTCTCTGTCGGCAGCTGGCAAATCCTCGATATGCTCCGCCTTGATGTACTTCAACTCCAAACTCTTCTCCATAACTCTCGATTGTTGATGTGTGACAATTAAAATGCAGATATAGCGCGAACGTTGAACTTGTTACCCTTAAAGCTTCCACCGTTGCTGGCATACTGCAAACTTACAATCCAAGCGAAATCCACGCCAAACTCATCGGTAGACCAATAGAAGGAGTTGCTGCCGATAATCAACTTGTCGCCCGTTGTCTCAACAACAGGGGCTACGATATCCCTAACTTCGAACACCGTGAGCCACTCATCGCGTGTAGGGAGATACCAACCATCGGTAAGCTGTTTGTTCCACTCCATCGCCTTCGACCAAGTCATCACACATTGAGGCTCGGTATGGGCGATAATCTTGCCATGCTGACCATCAACCGACACCTCGAAAACGACACCTTTCTTACCATCAACGTCGTACAAATCGCCTACCTTGTATGTCTGAGCCGAAATGTTTGAAAATGCGAACAGTGCGCCGATAAATAGGATCAATTTTTTCATAGTGGTTATTTTGCTAAGGTTCAATATATTGCGTGTTATCAAGCGTACGCGCGCACTCCACACGTGCGCGACAGTAAGGGCAAATATAGTAAAAATTACTATATTTTCCTACAAAAGATGAACATTTTACATGTTTAAGCACAAAAATCACTACTTTTGTGTCGTAAAAAAGATGCGATTATGTACCTCTGGGGAGATGAAAGACGATACAACAGCTACGCCGCCTACTTTCGCCGACGCTTTGGCGAGCGCGTACAGAAGGTGGCGATAAATGCCGGTTTTACCTGCCCAAATCGCGACGGAAAAGTGGGTTTCGGAGGCTGCACTTTCTGCAATAACGAGGCCTTCACACCCTCCTATTGCCAAAGCTCAAAAAGCATAACTCAACAGATCGAAGAGGGTATCGAATTTCACCGTCGCCGTTATCGCACCGCATCGCGCTATCTCGCTTATTTCCAATCGTTTTCAAACACATACGCACCTATCGAAATACTGCGCGAACGTTACCTCGAAGCGCTCTCGCATCCCGAGGTTATAGGGGTAGTTGTAGGCACTCGTCCCGACTGTGTAGACGAGGAGATTTTGGACTTTTTTGCCGAGCTTGCAAAGGAGTACTACGTAACGATTGAATATGGCATAGAATCAACATACGACACCACCCTTCAGGCCATAAATCGCGGTCACGATTTCGAGTGCGCTCGTCGCGCTGTCGAGATGACTGCCGAGCGCGGACTGTCAGTCGGAGCGCACTTTGTTTTGGGGCTGCCCGACGAGAGCGACGAGATGATACTTGAGCAAGTGGAACGCATTAACGCTCTGCCACTTACAACTATTAAATTTCACCAACTTCAGGTATTTAAGGGTACAACAATGGAGCGCGAATACGACGAACATCCCGAGCGATTTCGTTTTTGGGAATTGGAGGAGTACCTCGATCTCTTCACCGAGATTTTGCGTCGCCTTCGCCCCGACATCGTGGTCGAGCGATTTGCTTCGGAGGCACCACCGCGCTACCACTACGGCCGTAATTGGGGGTTGGTGCGCAATGAAACGCTCTGGAATATGCTCGAAAAACGCCTCACCGAGCGCAACGCTTGGCAAGGCGAACTCTATATCAAGTAGACGAGAGACGGGTGTAGATAACCGAAGAACTGTATAAAAAGAGTCCATCAGAACAACAAAAAACACAAAAGGCTGTCCGAAAACGGATCAGCCTTTTGTATTAGGAGCGGACTCCTAAATACATTGTAGCGAGTAGATTATTTCATAAACTCAGCTACCTGGTCGTTTGGAAGAACTGCCTCCTTGAAAATGTAAGCACCTGTCTTCTCCGACTTAACCATCTTGATGCACTTGGTAAACTGCTTACCTACACCTGTTCTAAGGGTTGCGACTGCTTTCTTTGCCATAACTCTTTACCTCCTTAATTACTTAATTTCACGATGTAAAGTTACCCTCTTCAAGTATGGATTGTACTTCTTACGCTCCAAACGGTCAGGGGTGTTCTTCTTGTTCTTTGTGGTGATGTAGCGCGACATTCCTGGTACGCCACTCTCCTTCTGCTCGGTGCACTCCAAGATGACCTGAACTCTGTTACCTTTCTTTGCCATAACTTGTTAATGTTTAGTAGATTTTCTTGGGAGCAGCAGCACCTTTGAGAGCAGCAGCGAGTCCCTTCTTGTTAATTGTCTTGATTCCCGAAGTCGAAACCTTCAAGGTAATCCATCGGCCTTCCTCCTCCGACCAGAAACGCTTTGTCTTCAAGTTTGGAGAGAACTTGCGCTTGGTCTTAACGTTGGAGTGCGAAACATTGTTTCCCACGAGGGCCACTTTTCCTGTAATTTCGCAAACTTTCATTGTTACTAAAATTTTTTAATTAAATCCCATTTGGGGTTGCAAATATACGAAGAATATTCAGAACAAACAACCTTGCAAAGAAAATTTTGCAAAAAAGTTAAAAAAGGGTAACTTTGTATAAAATTCTAAACAAGACAATTATGAGATATTTTAAGTTTTTGATACTATGCCTTGTGGCATTTACCATCGCAACCGAGACTCAGGCCCAGCGTCGTATTGAGGTGGGTGCCGAGGTGTGGATAGAGCCCGAACAGACCCCCGAAGAGATTGATATGTGGTTCAAGCGAATGGCAGATTGCAAGATGCGTTCAGCGCGCATTTTCCTAATGTGGAACTACATTGAAGTTGCACCCGAGAAGTACGATTTCACCATTGCAGACATCGCCTTCGAAGCTGCAAAAAAGCACGGTGTCGAGATCGAAGCATCGCTCTTTTGCACCCACGCTCCCGTATTCTACGGTGAGCAGTATTGGTATCGCACACAGCGCCACACCTTACTGTGGAGCAGAGAGATACAGGCTCGCTCGGCAAAATTTATCGAGGCGTGCGTAACGCGCTACCGCAACCACCCTGCCCTCGGCTCATGGTGGATACTCAACGAGGCGCGAGGATTTACGGCAACATCGCCATTGGCGGTAGAGTTCACACAAGATTGGCTACGCAAGAAGTACAACACAATCGAGCATCTGAACCAGGCGTGGTGCACCGACTACAAGGCATTTGAGGAGGTGAAATACGAGGAGCGATGGATATCGAACAGAGCCTTTATGTGGACAGGAGCAAACTACGATTGGTGCGATATTCAGCGCGACTTTCTCACCTACAACTTCCGCTGGATAGGCGACGAGATCCGCAAACACGACCCCGCACACCCCGTAACGACAAACCCTGCCGATTTCTTCTTCTCGGCAGACAAATACGACCTGGCAGAGCATCGCAACATCCTCGACATCTTTGGAGCCTCGATGCACGCTGCGTGGCAGCTCTGCGCAATGAACCGCGACCAATATGGCTATGCCGTCTCGGGAATTTGCGAGATTTTGCGTGCCCACGCGCCTAACAACCACTTCTGGGTTAGCGAGATGCAGGGCGGAAATAACATCTTCTCGGGAAAGACACCTATCTGCCCTGATCGTAACGACCTGGCACAGTGGGTATGGTCGAGCATAGGCACAGGCGCACGCAAGGTTATATATTGGAGCACCAACTACCGCCG
>JAZNHC010000156.1:0-5365 GCA_045576755.1 Alistipes sp. | reverse complement strand
TTGGCTCACAGAACGACATGGCTACGATCCGACTTGGAACATTGCCGACATTGTTGGCTGTGTGGTTGCCGAATATCATATACACCATAATTGCTGTTTACCTCTATCGTAAAGCACCGAAATAGTATGACAGTGGAGAGCGTGGCAAATAAATTATCGTGTGGTGGTCGCATAGATAGTGCCGAGGCGAAGCTTCTTTGGGAGGAGGCTCCGCTGTGGCTTTTAGCGCGACTTGCAACCGAGGCTAAGGTGCGCAAGAGCGGCGATAAGGTCTTCTACAACAAGAACTTCCATCTCGAGCCGACAAATATTTGCCTCTTCGAGTGTCGTTTCTGCTCGTATCGTCGTCGCAAGGGCGAGGCAGGGGCTTGGGACCACTCTATGGAGGAGGTGCTGGAGCAGGTTGTGTCGCGTAAGGATAGTGGTGCGACTGAGATACATATCGTGGGCGGAGTGCATCCCGAGCGCGACCTCTACTACTATGCCGAGATGATTCGTCGCATCAAGGAGATTATGCCTGAAGTGTGTGTCAAGGCATTTACAGCGGTGGAGCTGCACTATATGATTCGCAAGGCAGGACTCTCGGTTCGCGAGGGTTTGCAGTTGCTGAAGGAGTCGGGTATGGAGTCTATACCCGGAGGTGGTGCCGAGATCTTCGACGAGAAGATACGCGCCGAGATATGCCCGGGAAAGTGCTCTTCGACGGAGTGGCTGGATGTGCACGAACAGGCGCACAATCTTGGCTTTGACTCGAATGCCACGATGTTGTACGGTCACATCGAGAGCATCGATCACCGCATCGACCACTTGATGCGATTGCGCGAGTTGCAAGATAGAACAAACGGCTTCAATGCCTTCATTCCGTTGAAATTCCGCAGTGCCAACAACGGCTTGGAATCGTTGGGCGAGACCTCGGTGGTAGACGATATGCGTACATTGGCTATGAGCCGATTGATTTTGGACAATGTGCCGCACATCAAGGCATATTGGGTGATGTATGGAAAGGAGAGTGCCGAGTTGGCGCTATCGTTTGGCGCAGACGATATCGACGGAACGATAGAGGATTCGACCAAGATATATTCGATGGCGGGAGCTGCCGATGTGCGACCTCGACTGACCATCGGCGAGATTGAAAATATGTGCAAGGCGGCAGGATACCGAGCCGTCGAGCGAGATACTCACTATAACGAAATTTAAGATAGATGAAGAAGAGTGAAAAAAAGGCATCTTCGGATGCACCAAAGAGGTGTCGTCGTTACTCGATTTTGGGTAATCTTTTAATCATTGTGTTGCTGGCTGTGGCTATAGCAGCAGGTACGTTCTATGCGATGTCGTATGGCACTCGCCACAACGCTCGACGTACGGTGCCCGATTTTATCGGTACGCAGTTCAACGATGCCAAGCGCAGTGCAGACAGCAATGACCTCGAGATTATTATCAACGACTCGCTCTATGTTTCGACATATCCCGGAGGTGTGGTGTTGGACCAGCTTCCAAAGGGTGGAGCGGTTGTGAAGCCGGGTCGCAAGGTATATGTCACGGTCAATACAGCTCGTCAGCGTATTGTCGATGTGCCGTATGTGGCAGGTCGTTCGTTGCGTCAGGCGAAGAATATGCTCGAGACGGTAGGTTTGACCATCGAGCGCATTGTATTTGTGCAAGATCTCGCCACCAACTACGTCATCGAGGAGTATATCGGTGAAACCAAGGTCGAAGAGAATGGCGGTATGCGTGTCGAGAAGGGCTCGGGTGTAATTCTCCACGTAGGTGTGGCTGAGGATGCTCCACCGGTGACGGTGCCGCTTATTGTCGGATGTTCGTTGGTTGAGGCGAAGAGTCGTCTTTGGGAGACGGGATTGAACGTCGGCGATGTGATATTCGAGAGCGATATACCGACTCGCGAGCGAAAGAATGCAAAGGTTGTATGGCAGTCGGAGATTCCGGGCAGACCAATCGGTTATGGCAGAGTTGTGGCATTGCGTCTGACACTCGATGCCGATAAGGTAGAGAAGGCGTTGGCAGAGCAGGACCTCAAGGCGTTGGAGTTCTCGTTGGATGCCGATTCGCTCACTTGGGCAAAGCAGCAGCGATTGCTCGATTCGCTCGAAAACCTCAGCGTAGCACAACCCAAGGAGGTGCAACCCGCACCGGTTCAGACCGATAGCCTCCCTTAATGGATAGTATGGCAGAGGAAAGATACATAGACGAGGAGTTGGACGAGGAGATCGAGGTCGATTTCGAAGGTGATGACGAAGAGTCGGGTGTGGGCGTTATGCCACGCCGATTCCTTTCGGATCAAAAACCCGACGAGAAAGGCTTGTACGAGCATTATGCCATAACTGTCGATAAGGGGCAGTCGATGATGCGCTTGGACAAATACCTCACTACGCATATTGAGAACTGTTCGCGCAATCGCATTCAAAATGCTATCGATGATGGCGGAGTCTTTGTGAACGAGAAGCCGCAAAAGGCGTCGTACAAGGTCAAGCCTTTCGACCATATCTCTATGCGCCTTGCCTTTCCGCGTTATGAGGTTACGCTCACACCCGAGGATATCCCTATCGACATTATGTACGAGGACGACGACGTTATCGTTGTGAACAAGGAGGCGGGAATGTGCGTGCACCCCGGACATGGCAACTACTGCGGAACACTTGTCAATGCCCTCACCTTCCACCTGAAGGACAACCCGATGTTCCAGCAGGGCAACGAGCGTGCCGGCTTGGTGCATCGAATAGATAAGGACACCTCGGGAATTCTCGTTGTGGGCAAGAATGAGCAGGCTTGCCAGCACCTCTCGCACCAATTCTTTCTCCACTCCACGCAGCGACGCTATATCGCCCTTGTGTGGGGAAACTTGGCAGAGGACGAGGGAACAATCACAGGAAATATTGGTCGCAATCCGCGCAATCGCCACCAGATGTATGTCTTTGCCGATGGCTCGGAGGGCAAACACGCTGTTACTCACTACCGCGTGCTGAAACGCTACGGATATGTAACTTTGGTGGAGTGCCGATTGGAGACGGGTAGAACGCACCAGATACGTGTTCATATGCAGTATATCGGTCATCCACTCTTTAATGATGAGCGATATGGTGGCGATAAGATATTGAAAGGCACGACCTTCTCGAAGTATAAGCAGTTTATCGAAAACTGCTTCGAGACAATGCCGCGCCACGCACTTCATGCTCGCCTACTCGGCTTCGAACACCCAACCACAGGCGAGTATAAGGAGTTTACGCTCGACCTTCCGGCTGACTTCAAGGCGGTGTTGGAGAAGTGGGACAACTATTCAAAAGCGAGTGCTTCTGAATAAATTAAAAATGCAGAATGCAAAATAAAATTATCGCCGAGTAGATTTATCAGCTCGGCGATAATTGACTTTACTCTATGCCATTCATCGCCCGCCCCAATATGTCGGGTATCGTTTTCGATACCTATGATGGTGGCGAAACTATAATAATCCCTGAGAACCCCTAATAACCTTTAACAACCTCTTGTAAAATACCATCCCCCATAAAATTTTTAATTTTTAATTTTTAATTCTTAATTTTGCAGTTATAAAATTAACTGCAATGTCTTTCTTGCCAACAACCGTTAAGGAGATGCGCCAGCTCGGGTGGGACTATGTCGATATAGTTCTCTTCTCGGGTGATACCTACATAGACCACCCATCGTTTGGTACGGCGGTGGTGTCGCGATTGTTCGAGGATGAGGGGTTGCGTGTGGCGGTTGTGCCGCAGCCAAATTGGCGTGATGATCTGCGCGATTTTAAGAAGTTCGGTACGCCACGCCTTTGCTTCTGCGTCACGGCAGGCGTAATGGACTCGATGGTGAACCACTACACCGCCAATAAGCGACTTCGCTCAAACGATGCCTACACCGCAGGCGGAGCAGCGGGCTTCCGTCCCGACTATGCAGTTACTACATACACAAAAATCCTAAAAAAGCTATTCCCCTCGACACCCATACTCATTGGCGGTATCGAGGCATCGTTGCGTCGCCTTACCCACTACGACTATTGGCAAGACGAGTTGAAACCCTCGATTTTGGTGGAGAGTGGGGCCGATTTTCTGCTCTACGGAATGGGCGAAAGGGTTATTCGTGAGGTGGCTCGCGCAATGCGTAATGGCTACAACGCCAAGTTGTTGCGAGGGTTGAAGCAGGTTGGTTTTGTGGCAGATAAAAAGTTTGTGGAAGCTCTGCCGAGCGAAAATCTGATAATGTTAAACTCTTTCGAGCAGTGCAGACGAGATAAACGTGCCTTTGGCGAAAACTTCACAAAAGAGGAGACGGAGAGTAATCGACTCGAGAGCGACAATATTCTTGTTGAGCGTACGGGCAACGACTATGTTGTGATAAATCCGATGCACGCGGCACTTTCGAGTGAGGAACTTGACTCCGCTTTCGACCTGCCATATATGCGTGCGCCGCATCCGCGCTACAAGGGACGTGGCGATATTCCGGCGTGGGAGATGATTAAGCATTCGGTAAATATCCACCGCGGATGCTTTGGCGGATGCTCCTTCTGCACCATATCGGCACATCAGGGCAAGTTTATATCGTCGCGTAGCGAGGCCTCGATTATGCGCGAGGTCAAGGCTGTGACCGAGATGCCCGATTTTCACGGTACGATAACCGATATCGGAGGTCCTTCGGCAAATATGTATGGATTGGGTGGTAAAAATAAGGCGTTGTGTGCCAAGTGTTTGCGCCCATCGTGCCTACATCCGAAGGTATGCCCGAATCTCAACAACGACCACCGCCCACTGCTCGAGCTATACCGTAGAATCCGTACTACAAAGGGGGTAAAACACGCCTACATAGGCAGTGGCATCCGCTACGACCTGTTCGACAATTCGGAGTATCTGCGCGAGGTTGTTGTACATCACACCTCGGGACGACTGAAAGTTGCGCCCGAGCATACCGAGGATGGCGTTCTGAAGTTGATGCGTAAGCCTTCGTTCTCGTTGTTCGAGGAGCTAAATCGCAATTTCCAGAGGATTTGTCGCGATAACGGGTTGCGTTATCAGCTGATACCATACTTTATCTCCTCGCACCCGGGCTGTCGCGAGTCGGATATGAAGGCTCTGTCGCAAAGGGTATTGGGTAAGTTGCATTTTACCCTGGAGCAGGTGCAGGACTTGACCCCTACGCCGATGACACTCTCATCAGTGATGTTCTATATGGGGGAGAATCCATATACGGGAGAGAAGGTTTTTGTGGCGCGTTCGCAGGATGATAAACGCCGACAAAAGTCATATTTTTTCAAGAAAAATCAACGCTAAGATATATGAGAAAGAATTTGATTGCAGCACTCTTGCTGTTGTTTATGTTTGAGGCTAACTGTGCAAATATCAAGGAG
>JAZNHC010000155.1:0-6569 GCA_045576755.1 Alistipes sp. | reverse complement strand
AGCCATTCGTGACCCACTGTCGGGACGTGCATACGTATACCAGGCTATGCGTGTGACGGGTGCAGGCGATATATATAAAGGTATAGACGAAACCCTCGAGGGTAAGTTACCTCAGCGCATCATTTCGCGCAAGGCTGCTGCAGGCTACTCAAGCTATGGTAATCAGATAGGCTTGGCTACAACCCACGTGCGCGAGATCTACCACGATGACTATGTGGCAAAGCGTTTGGAGGTTGGAGCAGTTGTCGGAGCTGTTAAGGCTTCGGATGTACGCCGTGAGAGCCCTGCCGCTGGCGATGTAGTGCTTCTCCTCGGAGGTCGCACAGGTCGTGACGGTATCGGTGGAGCTACGGGTTCGTCGAAGCAGCATACCACAGCCTCGTTGGAGGAGTGTGGCTCGGAGGTGCAGAAGGGAAATGCCCCCGAGGAGCGCAAGATTCAGCACTTGTTCCGTCGTGGCGATGTGACACGCCTTATCAAGAAGTCGAATGACTTTGGTGCAGGAGGTGTATCGGTGGCTATTGGCGAGCTGACCGATGGTTTGGATATCTATCTTGATCGCGTGCCTGTAAAGTATAACGGACTGAACGCTACCGAGCTGGCTATTTCGGAGTCGCAGGAGCGTATGTCGGTAGTTGTCGAGAAGAAGGATGTGGAGGCTATGATTGCCCTCTGCCGCGAGGAGAACGTAGAGGTTACACACGTGGCAGATGTGACCGACACCCAGCGTATGCGTATGTTCTACAAGGGCGAGAAGGTAGCCGACTTGAAACGCGAATTTATCGACTCGGCAGGCGCAAAGCACTACACCAAGATTACGCTCGGAGCAGTTGCCGAGTGCAACCCATTCCACCGCGAGGTTGCAGGCGAAACTCTCCGCGAGAAGATGATAAACAATTTGCAGGATAACAACGTTGTGTCGCAGCGAGGCTTGTGCGAGATGTTCGACTCGACTATCGGACGTTCGACAGTGCTGATGCCGTTTGGTGGCAAGACACAACGCACCGAGACTCAGGTGTCGATGCAGACCCTTCCGGTACGTCACGGCAAGACCTCGACAGCGAGTGTTATGGCGTTTGGATTTAACCCATACATCTCGGCTTGGTCGCCATATCACGGTGCAGAGTATGCCGTAGTGGAGGCTTGCGCGAAGGTTGTGGCTTCGGGAGCATCCTACGAGAATATGCGTTTCTCCTACCAGGAGTACTTCGAGCGTATGGCCGATGCTCGTTCGTGGGGTAAGCCGATGTCGGCTCTGGTCGGAACTATCCGTATGCAGAAGGAGCTTGGATTGCCTTCGATTGGAGGTAAGGACTCGATGAGTGGTACGTTCCAGAATATCAACGTTCCACCAACCCTTATCGCATTTGGTATCACAACGCTCGACGCACGCAAGGCTATCAGCCCTGAGTTCAAGACGTTGGGAAACTTCCTCTATCTCGTCAAACATTCTCCAAATGCCAACTATACCCCTAATACCGAGGCATTGAAGGCTAACTTTGCCTTCGTGACCGAGGAGATTGCAAAGGGCAATGTTGTGGCTGCTTATGCTATCGGCTTTGGTGGTGTTTCGGAGGCTGTGGCAAAGATGTCGTTCGGTAACGAGATTGGCGCGAAGCTCACTTGCGACGAGTCTACCCTATTCGACTACTCGTATGGTTCGATACTCGTTCAGTCGGTTGAGCCGCTAACATTCGAGAATGCTGTATTGTTGGGCGCAACTACTGAGGAGAAAGCTATCGAGGTCTTGGGCGAGAAGTTCTCGTTGGAGGAGTTGTATGTGGCCAATAGCGCGAAGTTCGAGAAGGTCTACCCTGCCAAGGGCAAGTCGGGCGATAAGTGCCGCGAGAGCAACCATACCGCAGCAGCCCCTGCATATAAGGGTGCGAAGCTCGGAGAGGGCGAGAAGGTACAGGTCTACTTCCCTGTATTCCCTGGCACAAACTGCGACTACGATACGGCTCGCGCCTTTGAGCGTGAGGGTGCCGAAACTCATATCGGAGTCTTCCGCAACCTTACAGCCGAGGATGTCTTGCACTCGATTGATGCAATGGCTGAGGCTATCGACAAGTGTCATATCCTTGTCTTGAGTGGAGGATTCTCGCTCGGAGATGAGCCTGACGGAAGCGGTAAGTTTATCGCCAGCGTACTGAATAACGACACCGTAACCAAGGCTGTGCACGCCTTGATTGAGCGTGGAGGATTGATCCTCGGAATCTGCAACGGCTTCCAGGCACTCGTTAAGTCGGGATTGCTGCCTTATGGTCGCTTGGGCATGATGACCAAGGAGTCGCCTACACTCTTCCACAACGATATTCATCGTCACATCTCGCAGATTGTCTCGACACGTGTTGGAACCACTGCATCACCGTGGTTGTCGTCGTTCGAGGTTGGCGATCTGCACTCTATCGCAGTGAGCCACGGCGAGGGTAAGTTCGTTGTGAGCGAGGAGATGGCAGAGGAGTTGTTCGCAAATGGTCAGGTAGCCTTCCAATATGCCGATATGGAGGGCAATGCCACTACCGATGCTCCGCACAACCCTAATGGCTCGTCGTATGGTATTGAGGGTATTATCAGCCGTGACGGTCAGATTCTCGGTAAGATGGGACACACCGAGCGTTACGACGACTGCCTCTTCAAGAATATCGCAGGCGAGAAGCGTCAGAACATATTCGCTAATGCAGTAGCATACTTTACAAAGTAAAGAATGCAAAATGCAGAATGCAAAATTGATTTATAAATAATTCTGAATTCTGAATTTTGAATTTTGAATTGAAAAACATTGTTTTTTATGAGTGTTTTAGCAGTTTATAACGTTGAGCACGCCTCTTCGTTGGTATATTACGGACTCCACTCGATGCAGCATCGTGGTCAGGAGGGCTGTGGAATGGTAAGTGTCGGTAGTGATGGTCATATGCACCGTCATCGTGGATACGGACTTGTTCAGGAGGTGTTCAACGAGCAACAACTCCAAAAGTTGGAGGGCGAGATGTGCCTCGGACACGTACTCTACACCACCGCAAATGGACGTAGTATCGACAACATCGAGCCGTTGTCCTTTCTTCACAATACAGGCTCGTTTGCCATTGCTCACAATGGTAATATCGTGAATGCCAATCAGGTACGCGACTATTTGGAGCGCAAGGGAAGCCTCTTCCACTCCAACACCAATGCCGAGTTGTTGGCTCACCTCATCAAGAAGGAGGCTGACGAACCGCGTATCTTTACCATTATGGAGGCTTTAGACTTTCTCGAAGGCTCATTTGCCTTTGTGATTATGACACAGAATCGTCTTTACGCCTGCCGCGACAAGTACGGTATCCGTCCGTTGGCGATAGGTAAGTTGGGCGATGGCTATGTGGTGTCGAGCGAGACTTGCGCCTTCGATGTTATGGGTGCGACCTTCTTGCGCGATGTCGAGCCTGGCGAGGTGGTAACCATCGACGATAACGGCATTCGCAGTCGCAAATATGCCCTCAAGTGCGAGCATAATATGTGCGCTATGGAGTATATCTACTTTGCACGACCTGATAGCGATATTGATGGCTGCAATGTCCACGCCTTCCGTAAGGAGTCGGGACGCCGCTTGTGGCACGAAGCTCCAGTCGAGGCGGATATTGTTGTGGGAGTGCCCGACTCGTCACTCTCGGCTGCTATGGGATATGCCGAGGAGAGTGGCATCCCTTACGAAATGGGACTTATTAAAAATAAGTATATAGGTCGTACCTTCATTCAACCTTCGCAGGCACTGCGCGAGAAGGGTGTTAAGATGAAGTTGTCGGCTGTTCGCTCTATTGTGGAGGGCAAGCGCATTGCGCTGATTGACGACTCGATAGTTCGCGGAACAACATCGAAGCGCATTGTTACGATGTTGCGCGAGGCGGGAGCTACTGAGGTGCACGTTCGTATCGTTAGCCCTACGATGACACACCCTTGTTGCTATGGTGTGGACACCACTTCGTTGGATGAACTTATCAGCGCACGACACAGCGTCGAGGAGACGTGCAAGATTATTGGTGCCGATTCGTTGGCATTTATGTCTGTTGAGGAGTGCCTTGCATCGTCGAACGGCAAATGCGCGAAGATGTGCTTCGCCTGCTTCGACGGCAAATACCCAACCCCTATGACGCACGATATTTCGGAAATTAACAAGAAAAAAATATAAAACTATGGCAGTAAATTACGAGAAAGCAGGTGTGAATCTCGAGGCTGGTTACGAGGTTGTACGCCGTATCAAACAGCACGTTGCATCGACCAATCGCTTGGGTACGATGGGTAACATCGGAGCATTCGGAGGAATGTTCGACCTTGCGGCTCTCAATATCAAGGAGCCTGTATTGGTGAGTGGTACCGATGGCGTAGGAACAAAGTTGAAGTTGGCATTCGCAATGGATAAGCACGATACTATCGGTATCGACGCGGTTGCTATGTGCGTGAACGATGTGTTGGCACAGGGTGCCGAACCACTGTTCTTCCTTGACTACGTGGCTTTGGGACACAATATCCCTGCAAAGGTTGAGGCCATCGTGGCAGGTGTTGCCGAGGGTTGCCGTCAGGCAGGTTGCGCATTGATCGGTGGCGAGACTGCAGAGATGCCTGGTATGTACGAGGATGGCGAATACGACATCGCAGGCTTTACTTGCGGTGTTGTCGAGAAGTCACAACTCATTGATGGCTCGAAGGTTAAGGTTGGCGATGTGCTGATAGGTATAGCATCAAGCGGAGTCCACTCTAACGGATTTTCGCTTGTGCGTAAGGTGCTGGCAGACAACAATCTCGATTTGAACGCCAAGTACGAGGAATTGGGTGACCGCACCTTGGGAGAGGCTCTCCTTTGCCCTACCCGCATCTATGTTAAGCAGGTTTTGGAGGTTGTTCGCAACTGCGATGTTCACGGTATTTGCCACATTACGGGTGGTGGTTTCGACGAGAATATTCCTCGTATCCTCCACGACGGTCAGGGCTTGCATATCAACGAGGGATCGTGGGAGATTTTGGGCGTATTTAAGCTGCTCGAGAAGTATGGCAATATTCCTCACCGCGAGATGTTCAACATCTTCAATATGGGCGTGGGAATGGTCATCGCACTCGACGAGAGCGAGGCTCAGAAGGCTCTCGATATCTTGGCTGCTGCAGGCGAGAAGGCTTCGATTATTGGTCGCGTAACCGATACCGAAGGCGTAGTAATCGAATAATAATATAAATAAGTATAAATAGAGATGAGAGCATTGGTAAGTGTAAGCGACAAGACAGGCTTGGTTGAGTTTGTCAGCGGATTGCAGTCGCTCGGCTGGGAGATTATCGCTACGGGCGGTACTCAGCGTTTGTTGGAGGATAACGGAGTTAAGACTATCGGCATCAGCGAGGTTACGGGCTTCCCTGAGATTTGCGATGGTCGTGTAAAGACCTTGCATCCAAAGGTTCACGGTGGATTGTTGGCTCGCCGTGACTTGGAGAGCCACTTGCAGGCGTTGCGCGAAAATGGTATCGAGTTTATCGATATGGTCTGCGTAAATCTCTACCCTTTCCGTCAGACTATCGCCAAGGAGGGCGTAGAGATGGCTGAGGCTATCGAGAATATCGATATCGCTGGCCCTTCGATGTTGCGTTCGGCAGCAAAGAACTACAAGGATGTGACAGTAGTTTGCGATCCTGCGGACTATGCACAGATTCTCGATGAGATTAAGACAGAGGGCAATACAAAGGTTGAGACTCGTTTGCAACTCTCGGCAAAGGCTTATACCCACACTGCACAATACGATGCTTGCATCGCAACCTATATGCGTAAGCAGGCAGGCTTGTCGGAGAAGTTGTTCTTGGAGTTCGACGAGCAGCAGTCGTTGCGCTATGGTGAAAATCCTCACCAGTCGGCTAAGTTCTATCGCGATAACTCGACCACTCACTTCTCGTTGGCGTATGCCGAGCAGTTGAATGGTAAGGAGCTTTCGTACAACAATATTCAGGATGCAAATGCTGCCCTCAATATCGTGCGTGAGTTCGAAGAGCCTTTCTGCGTAGCGTTGAAGCATATGAACCCTTGCGGTGCAGCTATCGGCAAGGATGCTATGGGGGCTTGGACACGCGCTTACGAGGCGGACACAAAGAGTATCTTCGGTGGTATCGTAGCTCTCAATCGCGAGGTTACCGCAGAGGTCGCACTTGGAATGAAGCCAATCTTCTTGGAGATTGTTATGGCTCCATCGTTTACCCCTGAGGCACTCGAAATTCTCTGCTCGAAGAAGAACTTGCGTGTGTTGAAGGTCGATATGACTCGCACCAACGATGTTCATAATCAGTATATTAGCGTTAATGGCGGTCTGCTTGTTCAGCACCTCGACACCACCACAAAGGAGGTAGTGGCGGATATGTGCGTAACCGAGGCGAAGCCAACTACCGAGCAACTTGTTGATATGAACTTCGGCTGGCGTGTGGTTAAGCATGTTAAGTCGAACGCTATCGCAGTGGTTAAGAATGGCGCAACATTGGGCGTTGGAGCAGGTCAGATGAATCGTGTAGGCTCGGCTGAGATTGCACTCAAACAGGCACAGGCAGCAGGTCATACCGAGGGA
>JAZNHC010000154.1:0-10125 GCA_045576755.1 Alistipes sp. | reverse complement strand
AAAAAAGTAGTTTTAACCCTTTTTACATTGGCGACTTTAGCGTCTTGCACTACTACCGAAATTATCGACGGCGGTAGCAGCAACAACAACGCTATCGCTTTCGGCCGTGTCGAAACCCGAGCCGGTCTCTCCGACCTCCAAGCCAACGGATTTGGTGTGTGGGCGTGCGTGAGCAGTAAAGATGCGGGTTCCTCGGTTCAGTATGAGCCACTGTTGGATAATGAGTGCGTATACTTAAAAGATGATGAGTGGACCTACGACAACACACAGTTGTGGATCAGCAACAGTATGTTCTACTTCTTCGCCGCATATCCGCAGGGTATTTTCCAGCAGCATCGCGAAGTCAGTGACGAAAGAACATATACACTCTATTATGCGGATATAACAGCCGACGGCTCTGCCGACACTGAGGATATCTTGCTGTCTACAAATGTCACAGATACCACTGTCGAGGGCTACAGCGAGACTGTACCTTTGACTTTTAGCCACTTGCTTACAAAAGTAAATGTTTCGATCAGTCAGAACTTTAAAGCTGACCCTGATTTTAACTACTATGTAAAAAAAGTGACTATTGAGGGTATTAAAGGCAATGGAACAGTAGTTCTATTTCCTTATGAAGGTGCATTTGCTGAAATATGTGATACATCAAATGGCAACTCTATACAACTTGTTAAAGAGTATCCTGAGCCGCTGATTCTGCGAAATATAGGCGCTGCAGATCCAACCGTTGTACTCTCTGTTTGGGGAAGTGGTGCGATGCTTATTCCGCAAACTATCGAGGCAGGTGAGCAGGATGAGCAGGGCAATTTATTAAAGGGAGCACGAATTATTGTCGATTACTACTATGATGTAACCGTAGATGACGACTACACAGATGCAACCCTTAAGCAGGCAACAGCATTTATCCCTGCAATACAGTGGAAGTCCAGTGAGTCAATCAACTATAACCTTTCACTTGCAAATGTAACCCTTATCACTATAGACAAACCATCTATCGAGTCTTGGGGTGCTCCGCAGACAGGTGGAACAATTATTATTAAGTAGTTATGAGAGGATTTTTTAGATATTCAGCTATTGCGTTCGCACTTATTGCAGTCGTAGGTTGCGAGCAGCACGAACAGCAGCCTGCAGTTTGGGGAGATATAAACATTCCACTCGACCCATCACAGCACTATATCCACTTCGATGCAGACATCACTACCCGTGGTGCTCTTGTAGAGGGAAATTACCTCGAGGATGATTTCGCAGTCTTGGGATACCAGTATCGTGGTACTTGGGCATCTGAGAAGGTATTTGCTACGCCAAATGTATTTGATAATACGCCTCAGTTGGTAGAATACGATGGTACTGTCTTCTCATACGGTACTCCGAAGGTATGGACTGGTAATAAGTACTCGTTCTTTGCTTACTATCCGTCAAACCACGACAATATTACCCTTTTTGACAATGGTACCTCAAAGTCGGGAGATCCCTATATTGTCTATGAATTACCTATTTCGTCAAAACCTACCGACCTTATTGATGTGATGACTGCGTCATATATCGATACAGGTGTGGCATCTTCTGCTTCGGTTGCGTTGCAGTTCCATCACCGTCTTTGTTCTGTAGACGTTGGCGCACGTAACTACTATGAGTACAATCACGATCAGGATCTGGAAACCGCTAACAAGTTGGTTACTATTGAGATTTCGAGTCTTACACTTGACCTTACAAATATTGTAAGTACAACTGCAAAGATCTATCTTGACCATACCATTCCTACAGAGCTCAATTATAAGCCTACTCGAGAATCTATCTCGTATGTTATGGTAGGCTCTGCTGCGTGGGCTCCAAATACTTTTGATGTTCAACCAAATACGGCATCAGATCGTGCTATTCGCCTTGTAACTACACAGTCTGGCGAAAATGCATCGTCAATTCTGCTACTTCCGCAGACTGAGTTGTTGCACGGTACAGTAACGCTTACATATAGAAAGAAGTTTACAGACGATGATGGTACTATCAAGTATCAGAAGATTAATGTTGGAAACGATGGTGAGACATACTACACTTGGACTCCGCTGCCTACAGATACTAATGCACACCAATTCTATGAATTTAAGCCGACTTTGCCGATTAACTTCAGTAAGGAGCTTATCGAGGGTCGTCGCTACTATATCGAGCTTACATTTACCTCCGATGCGGTCTCTGTAAACATCGTTGCTGCTGACGAGTGGAATTTTATCGATAAGGATGGTGATGGTAAATCTGACAATATAGATTACGAATTTGAGTAAAGATTATGAGAAAGTTTAGATATATACTCCTTTTGGCTGCCATTTTTGGTGCAACCTCTTGTGTTGTAGATAATGTTGAATATCAAGGTTCTATCAACAATACAGATGCCATTACCGTTATCGGTCGTATGACTCGCTTTACCGATCATAGTGTCACAACTCGAGGCACAAAGGATGAGGCTGAGGCTCTGCTGACCTCTATGGCTATGGCTATCTTCCCGGTAAACGATGCAGGTACAGCCCTTGCCGGTAACTGCGTCTATTGGCAGTATACCGACAATCAGGCAGAGCTCCTCTTTACCGTTGATCGTGGTAGCAACTATACATACAATGCACGCTATGCGATGTATGTATTCTGCAATATGGATATGTCCGAATTTGGTATTGGTTCAACTTTGGATGCTATGTTGGCAAAATCTCAGGATGTAGAAGGCATCAACATCCCTAAGAATGGTTTCCCTATGGTCGGCTCACTGGGCGATACATTCTCTACCACCTTCAATAAGGACAATCAGGTCTTTATCCTCTCGCCAACAAATGAAAATGATGATCTTATTGCTCCTACCGTTAATGGCACTACTCAGACCTTACTTACTATCCCTATGCAGGCAATGTATGCAAAGGTAAACTTTACTATCGGAGTGACTCCGGATCAGTCTATTGAGGGTAACTACTCTTCAAAGTTTGATTTGTACAGTTACACTATAAATAATGTGCCGTCATCTGTAGATTTCAAAAATACCACAAATTCCGATTCTGAAGTCTTAAATGATAGTTTTACTGTAAATGTCAATAGTGAGATTATCGGTAGTAATAAAGTTAAATTTACATTCTACCTCCCTGAGCGCCTTTTAATCCCTGCAACAACTTGGGATAAGTACACCTATCCATTTGCAAAAGGTACATATAGTGAGCAGATAGATAGCGACAAGAATGGTTATCGCGACGAGGACGAGAAGTATATGCAGCGTTTCAAGGGCAAACTGGTAGGTTCAGATCAGAAAGCAACGAACATTGTTATTTCGGGTCGTTTCCGTGACCATCAGAACCACTATTGGGATATTGACTACACAATTCACCTCGGAGAGGATAACTACGGCGATTTTAATGTTCGTCGCAACTACGAGTATGATAATGTTGTAACTATTCGCGGTATTCAGTCTTCAAGCGATATGTCGGAGAATGAAGATGCAATCTCTATCGACCACCGCGTAAATGTAGAGCGTACGCAGCCGGCTATTATCTCTCTGCGTCGTGAGACCCTGCTTGACTCACACTTCGAGGTGCGTCCTCTGCGTGTTCGTAAAAGCGATATTGGCAGCGTCGGCGATATCAATGCCGTAAAGGTTGAGGTTGTCGATCCTACTACTACTAATTGGATGCGTCTTGAGCGTAGCGGCGGTGTAGGAACTACCTACGAAAACGTAACAAATGGTAAAGGAGAGTCTATCTATATTACCGACGAAGGACCGTCAAAGGGTAAGCGTCGCTACTTTACCTACGACCTTTGCACAGGTACTACAGCTACAAATAGCCCGCTTACAAATAGCACCGAGGTCATTCTGCCACTTAGCGATGAGACCGAGTGCTGCTGGATCTATGTCGATGAATGTACCGAGGTAGGTGACGGCATTCGTGCAGGTATTGTCCGTGTTACTTATGGTAACCTTAGTGGTAGCTCTTTTACCCCTACAACAGACACCTCATTCCCGCAGATTAATTATGTTATCAACCAGCGCAAACTCTTTGAAGTAGAGGGCACTAATACCTACCATATCGAGTACGAGGAGGAGTACCTCCACAATTTCGATGCTGATGATGATTATGGTCAGACCGACTACGAGGGTATGCAGTGGGGACTGGATGGAGTGCAGTTGTCGTATGATAATAATGCACTATTCTTTGATAGTTCTATAGATATTATTTCTTGGATTATTAACGCTATTAAGTCTAATACAGGAGTGGATCCAAAGTATGATTTTTATATTCCAAAACACGATACTTCAGTATCATCTCAAGCAACAAAGCGTGCTTATAGTGGATATATATTCTGCAATGAGATTATAACTGAGGTAAATGGAGGTGGCAGTAAAACCGATAAAGATACTTCCAATGATATTGCAGTTCTTCAGCTAGACGAGAAACCTAAGTCTGCGATTGAGTATTGTTACAATAGGAACAAGCGAGATATTAATGGCAATGTATCTGAGGTAAATTGGTATCTTCCCGCAATCGATGAGATGGAGGATATTGTGATGAGTAAGTATGATAACAAATCTAAATACACTTATGCTCGTTTTATAGAATTTCAACAAAAGTACTATTGGTCATCACAGCCATCATATATTCGCAATCATGCATTATACGACATTTGGGTACAGTGGCGAGGAAAATATTACTATGATGATACTAATTATGCACGTGCAACATCTGTATCTTGGGATATAACTAAAAATGATTTTGCTTATGAATATTCAGGTGTAACTTCAGACTATAACGCGCTTCGAGTATATGGCCAACCTTGGTCTTCAGAAGCTGAATTTATCTACACAGGCACATTTGATGGCGTAACTCTCGGTACTATTAATCGTGAATCAGGTAACAAACCACGTACCGATTATGCTCGTGTTCGCTGTGTTCGTAAGATGTAATTGCCAACAACCAGCAGATGGTTCTTGTTGATAAAATTAGCGAAACACCTGCAACTTCGCTTGATACGAGTGGTAGCACTATGTATGTAATGAGGAATACAAACTACACATCTACATATCTGACAACTTCGGGTACTAATCTGGCAGCGGAAATGTAGAATAATAGTATTTGATACCCAACACACTACGACAAAAGACCGGCATTGTGCCGGTCTTTTGGTTTATAGGTTAGTTTTAGCGATTAGTTTTAGCGATTAGTTTGTAGCGATTACTGCTTACGAACACATCGAACACGAGCATACGAGGTACGAGATTTATTACCTGCCTCGCGCTGAACAGGCCCCGGAGTAATAGCTTTATCCATACCTGAGTATTGGTGACTACCTTCGTAGTATGTTTCATCAGTCTTTGATAGAAAGCCCTGATAGAAATACCAAAAACTATGATAAGTATCTAGGACCACGCCACTTGGAGTGGTTTGATATTCGTTATTTGAATATGAAACACTTGTTGTACGAGCATGTGTAGTGTCATCAACATAATATGCTCCATGAACCGCACCAAAAAATTGCGTTATTATTCCGTTATACCATGCGTAATTTCTAATATATGAAGGCTGCGATGACCAATATGGTTTAGCCTGAAAATCAAGAAATCTACTATAAGTCTTTTGCCCATCGCCATACTCCGACATCACAATATCCTCAATTTGATCAATAGCAGGAAGATACCAATTAAGCTGAGTTTGGTCGTTTGTACCATCTGTATTTTGCCAAACAACATGACCATCTGCATTTCGTTTATTCTTATTATAGCAGTACTCAATAGCAGACTTTGGATCTTGAGCTAAATGAAGAACGTCAATATTATTAGTTGCATCAGTATCGTGGTTTCCAAGACCATTTACAACGTGAATAATCTCTGTATTGAAATCAAAGCCAACTCGATCGTGCATTGTTCCTGAGGCACTGCTATCGTGCTTTGAAACGTAATAGTCATAAAAAGCTTTACGATCATTAGTAAAAGTATCAGCTAATACCTGATTAAAGGAAATTGCAAGATGATCATACGACAGCTGAATGCCATCCAATCCCCACTGCATACCTTCGTAGTCAGTTTGACCGTAAGAGTCGGAAGCATCAAAGTTGTGGAGATACTCCTCCTCGTACTCAATAAGGTAGGTGTAATCACCGTAAGTCACAGGGAAGAGTTGTCGTTGCTGGATAATATAGTCGATAGGAGTGCCATAGTTAGTACCATCTTCGGCAACCGATACACGGATAGTAGCTGTACGAAGAGCATCACCAGCCTCGGCAACAAGCGCTTCATCAACATATATCCATACAGCTTCGTCAGTCTCTGTGATAGGAACTATAACACTCTGACCGCCTGAAGTTGAGTAGCCATTAGCGTCCTTTTGACTCTCGCCCGCAAGAGTGTTAGAGGTGAGGTCATAAGTAAAGTACTTACGCTTACCCAAAGAACTTTCACGTCCAGCAGGCAAATCTGTTGTAACGAGATATGGCGAAGGGCTACTCTGCACACCATTACCGAAGCTACGCTCAAGACCAATCCACTTTTGGGTTGGAGTCTTAGCATAGACAACCTCGACCTTAACCTTAGCCTTGGATAAGTCTCCTGTATATTCAGGATTCTTACGGATACGCAGTGGGCGAATCTCAAAGTGAGAGTCAAGCATAGTCTCACGTCTAAGGTTGATGATAATAGGCTCAACACGATTAACATTCACACGGTGGTCGATAGCAACCGGCATCTGAGTATCAGGATCGTAATCCACCTGATTGTCGGAGTTGAGAATACCACGAATTGTAACATAGTGATAGTACTCGCAGTTACGCTCGGTATCGAAATTGCCATAGTTGTCGTCTCCGAGATAGATATTATAAGTCACATCAAACTCATGCTGCTGATGGTCACGGAATATACCATTGATAGTTACATAGGTTGCGGCTTGATCCTCTGGAAGCAATGGCTTGAAGCGCTGACGAAGGTCAAGGTCTTCATCACGATATTTGCCACTCACTATAGGGAATGGGTAGTTGTAATAACCTGGCTGACTATCTTTTGAGCCATCGTGCGATTGGTATGTAGGTGTCAAATAACGCTCAGGGAGGTAGAAGGTAAAGTTTATAGTTTGAGTACCTCGAGCGATGTTTATATCATTCATTAATGGCATTGGGTTCTCAAATGGGCCGATAACGTTGGCTATATCATCAGTCACATCATGACTAAGACGATCTCCGCCACCCTTAGCGAAATCGACTGACGCAGGAACGTTATGCACAGTATAGTTCGTCAGCTTAAACTGCGGGGTAAGGTGTATATCGACTGTTTGGTCAGGCGTAACTTTAATAGTAAAGTTTACCTTAGCAAACAACGACTTCATAGGAACATTAAGCAGGTCTGTTGGCTCACCATTGACAGTAGGCAGTGTTGGATTAGCATCGGCTCCCGGCTTGAGGATAAAGGTCTTACCATCACCCTCGGGAGTGATTGTATCGCCCAACGAGCCAATCATTGGGAAACCATCGGTAGGTACATCAACATTCTCTACAGTATAAGCCATAGCCTTCATCTGAGCAAGAGTCATAGTTGCGCAGGTCTCCTCAGTCATAGTTGGGAGGTTGGCAAAGACATACATCACATAAGGTGAGTTTGTGTTGTAGATGTAAGAGCCATTCTTTGTCTCCTGACGATTGATGGTGAAGAGTAACTGATTGCCCTCTCTAAAATCATAGAACACGCAGTCGCCGATAGCACCATCTACGATAGGGAAAATAGCCACGGCCATACAAGTAACCTTTGCCTCTGCGTCGTTCTTTGTACCTCGAGTATCTACCTCGCGATCATCGAAACGAGCGACACGGCCAACTACTGTAATCTCATCACGACCTGCAGATGAGTTCACTGTCTGGTCCATATCATCAACATAGCACGATGTAGCAACAAAGAGCGCTATTATAGCGGCAATAAAATGTCTATATCTCATAATTTACAATATTTTACATAAATTCGTGATTAACCTGTGGTTTCTCGTTCCACTCATCAGCAGCAACGATATTTACCGAAACAGCATCAGAGGTAAAGTTAATCTGAATAAAATAGCGACGACCCTCCAATAAGCCACGGTCGAAATCGAAGGCGGTGTTGTAGGTAAAGGTTGGAGGAGCTCCTACGTGACCACCTTCCTGGTCTAATTCTAACTCGTGAATTTTATCTGCCGAATCAAGATAACGTGCCTTGCCATTAGCGTCGGGAAGTCGTCGATAATATATAATCTCAGGTTCAACATGAAGTAGAGTTGTCTGTGGAATTACAATCATAGTGTTATTATCCTCCGAACTTGTAATTGGGCGCATCTGGATATCGCCATCTTTGTTTACTTCGATAGGGATATCTTCTGCCGTAGCGGTCAATAACTCAAAGTTGGCTATAGTGTCTGAACTACGATTACCTGGCGTACTTGGCTTTGTCTCATCCAACGACACTACATAAGTATCGTAAAGGAGATTGGTCATGCGGAAATTAGCCTGATGTACCTCGATAGTAACCGGCAGAACGTCAGTTGAATCGTTATTGTCAGGAACTGGATCGTACTCACAATAGTTTACCGCAGCAACATCGATAGCTGAAAGACGATGCTTAAAATTGAACTGAACCTCCTTAGATGAGTTAGCATCAGTATCTATTACCGAAGCTGTCATAAGGTCTACTGTTGAAGCAGGGTCAGTACGGCTTATGCGATACTCTACATAAGGAGTACCCTCGACATCTACACCAGAGGGGAAAATAGATGCCTCTCTTGCTCCGCTATTAATAGCCGGATAGTAAGCAAAGAAGGAGTACTTATAACCTGTCCACTGAACAATAGGGCTATATGTATATGTACCTGCATCATAGTTTACTACCTGTGGGGCAATAAATGACGTCTTATCGTCCGCATTCGAGATAAATACATTCGGAGTTGCCATAGCCTGAGCTGCCTGCCATGAGCTACGATATACATAGCCATATACCGCAAAGTCATCCTGAAGATACTCATCCATAACAAGCTGACCACGGGTGGTGATGCCTGTATTGAACTGTATTGAGTTCTCGAGGTCAATTTCTACACCAGTTTGCGGAGTATTCGTAACTATATCCTTTTCGCATGCTGCAAACGACATCACGACAATTGCAGCGAGTATGTTAAATAATCTTCTCATAGCCGTTTACTTAATAATGATTGTACCACCCGACTGCGAACCACCCCACGAATCAACGGTAGGAGCAAGGAACACGATAGGATTATAAGTTGAAACTTGAGCAGTATAGGTATATGATTTTCCAGGCTCCCAATTAACTGTATTAGGAAGATATGCCTTGTAAGTCTTTGATTCAAAGGTTGAGATGTCTGTATTACCCTCCAAACCTACGCGGAAAGCAACCTCCAACTCAATACTATTAGGCTCAATGTTTTGTGGAAGTAATAACAAACCTTCATCTGACATCATAATACCCGTAGTAAAGTCAATGATGTCATCGCCAGGAATATCCTTTGTAAAGGTTTTAGTTACTGTATCGTAATCCCAAACTACATCAATATCCTGCAAAGCCAAACAAGTGCCTTTAGATTTTACATTACGGAGTGTAATTTTATCGATAATAAAGTTATCACGCTCATTAGTACCTTTGTTCTGCTTTACTCGAATATTAACCTTAGAGAAAAGGTGCTTAAAGGTTAGAGGGACTGTTTCTTCATAACCTTCTGTGTGAGTATCGACAAATGTTGTTGCAACGAGAATATCTTCGTTAGCAGCATCAGTGGTCTCATAAGTCAAAGCAATTGTTTTGTATCCATTATACTCCGTTGCCTCGAATCCTATATTTTGTGGATAGCAAGCAAAAAAGCCAAAGACGGAGTTGTTAACCCACAACTGCTCGTTGTCGTAAGCCCAATTGCCGTCTTTCAAATATACACGCTCATTATCCAAGAGCCAATAGCCTGTTGGTTGTGCCTCATTTACGTATAATGCCCACACGCCGAAACCGTTGGTTTGGAGGTCGGAGAGACCGGCTCGGGTTTCGACACGGCCGAAAGCGATAGCGTTGTTGTTGCTGCTACCGCCGTCGATAATTTCGGTAGTAGTGCAAGACGCTAAAGTCGCCAATGTAAAAAGGGTTAAAACTACTTTTTT
>JAZNHC010000153.1:0-15249 GCA_045576755.1 Alistipes sp. | reverse complement strand
TAACTTAATGAATCCATCTAATACTTGTTAAAAAATTTATGTAATCCAACCTCGCACTTTGCGAGTGCGCAAAGGTACGAATAATTTTTTGAATTACACAACTTTTTTAATAATAAAAAACAAACCCCGGCAAACAATTGTTCATCAGGTTTTTCCGCATTTTTCAATCTCACAGTTTTGCGCGTTCGGAAATTAGTAGTACTTTTGCGAAAGATTATA
Organism: Alistipes sp.; assembly: GCA_045576755.1. GTDB lineage: Bacteria > Bacteroidota > Bacteroidia > Bacteroidales > Rikenellaceae > Alistipes. The sequence goes on along the minus strand of JAZNHC010000153.1, from coordinate 15,030 downwards.
AACATATTAGAGAAAAACAATTTATCTGATTAGTCATGATTAAAACACTTTTAGCATCAGTAATGCTGGTGGCAAATATGGGTTTGGATTGGTTTAATACCAATTTCGAGACCTACGATAAGATGCAGAAGCAACTTCACGAACTTGCTGAGCCGGGATATATGGAGTACAAAAGCGCAGAGCTTATCATCAAGCACCTCGAGGAGCACGGCTTCAAGGTAGAGCGCGGCGTAGCAAACATCCCTACAGCTTTCGTAGCTACATTTGGCGAGGGAAAGCCTGTTATGGGCGTGCTTGCCGAATATGATGCTCTGCCTGGCCTGTCGCAAGACACAACAGCTTGTTTTAGCCCGCGCATCCAGGGTGGTTACGGTCACGGTTGCGGTCACAATCTGATTGGAACAACCGCAGTATCTGCAGCAGTTGCCGTATCGAAATGGCTTGCCGAGGGACACAAGGGAACTATCAAGTTGTTTGGTTGTCCCGCTGAAGAGGGCGGTGGCGGAAAAACCTATATGGTGCGCGAAGGGCTATTCAACGATGTTGATTGTGCCATCTCCTACCACCCTACAAGTCACAATCAGATACTCCACACATCGCAGTCGGCGAAGATCGGTGTTCTGTTCAACTTCATCGGCAAGACCGCTCACGCAGGTGCTGCTCCACATAATGGCCGTTCGGCTCTCGATGGTGTCGAGGCGATGAACTTTATGATGAACATGAACCGTGAGCATATCCACCAAGATTGCAGAGTACACTACATCATCACAGATGGCGGTGAAGCTCCGAATATCGTACCCGACAAAGCTCAGGTCTATTACTATCTGCGCCACCCTAATTCCGAGGTTGTAAAAGACCTATTGAAGCGCACAATCGCTGCTGCCGAGGGTGCTGCTATGGGAACAGGCACAACCGTAAAATATGAGTTTTTGAGTGGCACATACTCGATACTGCGCAACAACACCCTCGCAAAGATGGCTCATCGCAATCTCGTTAAGGTCGGCGGTATAAAACTGACAGATGCCGAGAAGGAGTATGTCAAGGCGTTAAATGGCGGTGCAGACAAGAGCAAGCCTGTTGATCTGACTCCATTCGAGAGAGTTGAGCCGTTTATGGAGAATTGGTCGTTTGGCGGAGGTAGTTCCGATGATACCGGCGATGTGTCGCAAGTGGTTCCGCTATGCAGAGTTGAGACATGTGCCAACATCATAAGCATCCACACCTGGAATTTCTCCTCAATCGTAGGAACAACCATTGGAACAAAGGCAATGCTCAATGCGGCAAAGACCATCTATCTAACCTTCATCGAGCTATACCAAAATCCCGAGGAGTTGAAAAAGATTCGCGCAGAGTGGGAGGCAGTACAGGGAAAAGATTACAAATATCGTAGTCTTATCGGTGACGAGCCACCTGCATTGGAATATTTCAGAAAAAAGGCAGCTACACGTCCAAGATAATAGATGATCAAACAAAGAAGCGTAACCTCAATTGCAGGTTACGCTTCTTTTTGGTATATAGCCGTCTGTTATATCTTGAAATGGCTCATTTTGTCGGGTTCTGCGCAAGCCACCACAATATTTTTGCCATCCCATTTGCGTATAAGGAATAGGTTTTCCGAGCTCGTCGCATAGAGCGAAAAAGAGCCTATACTGCGTGTATAATATTTGCCAAAGAAGCCAAAAAGCCCGCCAACACCGCAAGTGCGAATTGCGCCACGCATAGCACCTTGTGGCAGTTGTTCCACACTCTTAACCTCATCGCGACTAATCGTCACACTCTTGTATCGACGCAGAATAACGATCTGCGACTCCCCTACCTCCAACCGCTGAGGAGCCAACCCCTCGCACGCCAACATCGTTGGGAGCATTATGACATTGAAAAGGACGAGTCCTACAAGATGCTCGGTATTGTCCGTCTGCGAGAATATCATATAGAGCATATATCCCGACACTCCAACCCAAAGGATAAAGAACGAGAATGTTGTAATCCACACCGTCTTACTCCACACAAACGGTACTGTGTAAAATCCTTTTGCTTTCATATTCTTAATATTTTTTCATATTTCGCACCATTCGCAGCTTAGAACTGCACTTTCACACCGGCAGTAAACGACGCTCCCATCTCGCGATAGAATGCCCATCGATATGTAGGCAAGAGATCTCCGAATAGGTTATTACCCTCCAAGAATACGGTGCAGAACTTGCTTATGTGCCAATCAACAAACAGACCAAAATTGAGCGATGTAGGTGCTGTAAATTCGCCATAGCGCACCGGCATCGTAGAGTTCGGATTAAAGAGTTTATCATTCTGAATCCAAGTCCATTTGGTTGGCCCATACAGCTCCAACGAACCGCCCAAAGTCACATCTTTATAGCTGTAACGAGCCTTGAGCAACAACTCAACATTTGGCAAAGCACCCGCCAAATGCAAATCGCCCATCTGGGCGTAATCGCTATACAACATGCCCTTGACCTGAGCTGTCAGCAACAAGTCCGAGATTGGTCGATAATCTACCGCGCCACACAACGCCCATACATTTCTCTTCGCCGCAATAACATCGAAGAAGATTTGATTTACATTAAACCAATAGAGGTCATTCTGCCTAAACGACATACTCACGTAGCCGCGATAAGCCAATTTGCTATCAGCGAGGTGACCCGACACTCCAAATCTCACATTATAAGCCTCGGTATTAGGAATGATGCTATTCGCCTGCAACATACCATTGCCTACGCCGAGTATCGCTACATACGGATTCTTCTTAACTAACGAATAGTAGCTGTTGTTCTGCACGCTGCCATCCACCTCTACAAAAGGAGCAAGCAATCCTCTTTCGCCAACATTCATCGAAACATTAACCATAGGGAAGCCATGCCATCTGCTACTCTTGACATCACCAGCATTGTGGTCATAGCACACCTTCGCACCGATATTAAGGCTGAGTTTGTTGTTTGAGCGATAACGATACATGACAGTCGCTCCGACCATCGAATTTTCGTAGCCCTTCAACGAACGCAATCCATAGTATCCCTCATAATCAATATCGAGCGACAACGAGTTACGCTTGTTTATCTCGCGAGCCAAGAGCGCTCCGGCCGTTACATTTATCTGCTGATAGCGATCATTGACAACAAAGTTCTCCGATTTGTCGTGGAAATAGTCGAGAGTTGCATAGACCTTGAAATTGAGGTGGCTGTAATCCACAAACTTATCACCGAAATTTACAGCAAAGTTCAGATCTCCGAAATCTACTCTACGACGTTTATATACCAAAGCGTCAGCCAAATTATCCGACACCACATTGTGCAACGGGTAGCGATGGTATAAATCCATATCGTAGTAGAGGTCGCCGGCAAGAGTATATCGTCCAAAATACTTACCACCCGACACGCCAAATCTGTTATTCATCTGCATCGAACGATTGTCCTTATACTGCTTATTATCCAAACCATTATGATACTTCAGTTTGGAATACAGACCACTATGATTGATATATCCCGTGACATATCCAACACCGGCACGATGCAACGTGGCATACAGATCTCCCTCTGTATTAAGCGGGTATCCGGCACCCAGCTTCAAATAGAATGGATAGCGACGCTGAAATTCCCAATATGTCGGTGTCGCAGGGTTGAAACTGCGTGTTCCAAGCGTCGAAGCAAACGAGTGAGAAGTTACCGCAAAATCGACATCGGGAATAATCTTCATTGTATCAACCGTATTAGGCTTGATATCCAACTTTTGGAAATATTCCACACTTGGCTTATAATCCTTCTCTACCTCAACTTGCTTGGAAACTTGTGCTGATACCGATAAGGATATCGCACAGAGAGTAGTGACGAGTACAAGAGTCCTTTTCATATCTACTAATTCAATTTATCAAGTTTTGATTGAGCCTCAGCAACAATTCCGTCGTCTGTAGGAGTGTAACCATCTACCACGCTACGATATGTAGCACGTGCCTGAAACAGATCATTTCGTTTCACATATATATCGCCCAGCAGGATAAACGCCTTGCCGAGCCAATATGTGTGAGTCGTATTGCTGTCTGCAAGCTTAAAGATTTTCTTCTCTGCCTCGTCATAGTTACCCGTAGCATAAATAGCCTCGATAACGCGATATGCAGCCTCGGAGCCCTCGGCACTCGTAATATCAATCGCAAGCGATCCGTATATTTTCAAAGCCTCTTTCGATTTGTTGCGTGCCACGAGGATATTCGCCTTCTTGAGAAGCACTTTACGCTTTACCGCAAACTCCACATCTGTCATAGAGTCCAAATCTTTAGCCATCTCCAACAGTTTATCATCGTCTTCAAGGGCCATAATCGAGTTTACATAGCCGTCAGAAGCCGCAGCTCGACCACCTGAAGTCTCTGCCACATCGTACAATTTGCGATATGCTGCAGCTGCATCATCATACATCTTCTTTTCGAATGTCAGCTCCGCCAACTTCTCGAGCGCATCTTCAGTATACTCGTTCTTAGGCAGCTCCGACAACTGCTTAAGGCTCTTGATCGCCTCATCTGTATTCTCGGTTCTGACATAGCAATCACACAAGAGGAAGAGCGCGTTGGTAATGTAAAATCCATTCGGACACTCCTTAATGTAGTTGTTCAACTGTGTAACAGCCTCTGGTATTCGATTTGCGAGATGCATATTCTGAGCTGCGCTGAACAACAATGAATCGCGCGCTACGGCTGTCAAATCGCCATCCATACCATTGTTCTTGGCATATTCGAAGTACTCATTGACTCTACCCTCCGAAACGTAAATCTCGCGCACACTGAGGAGTGCATCCTTCGCTGAAGGCGACAAAGGCGACTCTTTTATAACTTTATCGTAGTATGCCAACGACTTTTCGTTATTGCCCAAGTTCAGATAGACCAATCCCAAATTAAGGTATGCCGGAATCTTGAATGATGAGTTAGGGAATTTCTCCAAAAAAGACTCCAGTGCCGCAGCGCCATCCGAATATCTACCGAGAGATAGGTATGTATTACCGAGTTCGTATGCAGCATCGTCATTGTAATCTCCACAATCTTCATTCAGCATTATCTTCAAATAGTCTATTTTCACGGATTTACGTCCTGCCAATCCAAGCGACATTGCACGCTGATACTTTGCATAGTTCTGTCCATCAGCTCCTATGGCTACAGATCTCTCATAACTCTTCGCTGCGCTTTCATACCTGCGGAGAGCATAGCAGATATCACCCAAACGATTGAAGGCATCTGCTCGATATTTGTCCGCTTTAGTATGCACCCCGACAAAACTCTCAAACGACTTCATACTCTTCTTCAAGAGTTCCTTCGTCTTTGCTGCATCAATATCCCCATCACGCGACAACATATAACGAGCATAGCCTAAATTATAGAGCGCCATCTTTGCCTCGTATGTATTTTTTGGTGCATTCTCTCGGAATTGCGAATAGTGCTTTGTTGCCGTCACATAGTCTCCCTTCTTAAAGGCTATTTCGCCCAACCAGAATAAGCTCAACACATAACAGCTCGTTGTCTTCATTATGCCCTGCGACTCCTGCAACAACGACTGTGCCTTATCATAATCTCCGGCAGTGTATGCTTTCAGACCTCTGAGATAGATTATCTTCTGCAATGCAGCACGCTGCTCTGCATCCGGATTAGGGAACGATTTAATCGCCTCGTAAGCCGTATCGTAATCTTTTGTATTGTAGTAGGCGGCAATAAGCAACTCTTTCGCCCTTCCGACACGCTCCGAGTTGGGATATTTCTCCACATAACGAGTCAAGACGTTGATACAGGCCTCGAATTTATCGTCATTTGTCTCGAAAAGCAACAATCCGTAGTTAAAGAGTGCATCTTCGGCAATCTCCTTATTTAACTCATCATTCGCTGCTATCGAAAAGGCTTTTATCGCACTCTTCTTATCTCCAAGGCGGAGATAGCAATCAGCCAAGTGATACGAGGCATTCTGCGCCAACTCACCACTGCCACCTGCAACCTTACACAAAGCATCGACTGCTACATTATAGTCAGCCGAACGATATGCCGAGAAACCCAAAAGATAGTTATCTTCGCTCTCCATCTCGCCACCTGCCTTTGCATACATTTTGATGTAGACATACGCCTTGTTATAGTTCTCCAAGCGATACCAAGCCTCCGCAATCACTCGCATCAGCTCCACGCGTTCCAACTTCACCGAACGTTTCAGCAGTTCGTCGCCTTCGTTCACAACATACTGGTAGTTGCCACGCGCAAACTCGATTTGAAGAAGATAGTATGGGATGATTTTAGCATAGTTATCACTCGACTTCAAGGAGCTGAAACCCTCATATGCCTCCTTGAACTCACCGCGCGAATAGTGGATATACGACTTGTAGTATGTGGCATGATCAGCATATTTGCTATTAGGAGCAAGTCGCGAAAAATGGTCGTACGCCAATTTATAGTCACCTTCAACGAACTCTATGTAACCCTTGCGCATATCATACTTCTCGCGGTTGGTCTCATTCAATTCGTTATACGAAACCATATTGAGGTACTTGCCGGCAACTACATAATTCTCCTGCTCGCAGTAGTGCATCGCCAGCAGGAAATAGATCTCTTTCAAATGCACCGACTCGGGATAACGACGCAAGAATGCAAGCATAATTTTCTCCGCATTATTATCACGCAACTCCGCTGCACAACGAGTCAATCCGTAATCGATGTTACGCATAAGATCATCATCCCCTGCCGAGATGCTCTGACGCAAAATGGTAAACGAATGAAGAGCTTCACCGTATCTACCGTGCTCGAGGAGCGACATCGCTCGCTCGGTTTCGCGCTTTACATCAAGCGTTGTTGCAGCTCCTGCAATACCAAAATACGATAGTGCAAATATCAACAATAAAAGAGTTTTCTTCAACATAGCCACACTACATTTCTTAATTTAGGCAAAAGTACAAAATAAAATTCACAATTCATAATTAAAAATTATAAATTTTTAGACACGACAAAAAAAGCCGAGCAAATTGCTCGGCCCATCTCGAAAAGTGATTGTTTTAGTTCTGCTGAGGAGCAGCCTGCTCACCCTCGGCAGGAAGTTCTGCCTGAGGAACCTCAACGCCCTCGTTTACGGTAGTCTCAACCAAATTCAAATCCTCAGATACAACCTCCTTCGAACCGTTTACAAAGACGGTGAAAGTGAGCGACAATACGAGGATTGCAACAGCTGCGCCCCAAGTAAACTTCTCCAAGAAATCGGCTGTCTGGCGAACGCCCATAACCTGATTCGATGCACCGAAATTAGATGCCATACCACTCTTTGGGTTCTGAACCAACACTGCAAGTATCAACAAAACGCTTGCGATGAGAATCAATACAATCAAAAATGTACTCATAATCTATTCTGTTTTTTAATTATTTTTTTCGATATTTTCGATTTTCTCGGCAAAGTAAATACTTTTTTCCGAATTTAGCAAACTTAATTTACGATATATTTCGATTGCCTCGTTTCGCAATCCCTGTGCAAGGTAGACCTCAGCAAGCTCCTCGCTGACAATATCGTCCTCTTCATCGATATCCGCCTCGGTCAAAACATCGCTATCGACATCGCCATCTTCTGCCACAATTTTATAGTCACCTTTACGCAAAAAACGGCTTATTATTTCGCCCACGCTTTCCTCTCTAATTTTCTCTGTATCAACAACATACGAATTATGCCAGCGTGCCAACTCCTCAGTCTTGAGAGCCTTCGCAGCTTCGAACCAAGGATAGCTGGCAACCATATTGTCGATCTCCTCAGCCGAGGGTTTTTCACCGCCTCGTATATACCTCTTAAGTTCCGACATCTCTTCTACCAATTAGAGGCTGCTGCCATAAATATATCTGTCACAAGTTGATCGACAATTTCCGGAATCAGGGTACTCTCCACCTCATTCAACAACTTTGTCGAATCGTAGTCGGCGTATGCCGAGAAACTCCTTGCTTTGAATGATGCCTTCTCATCAACCACATTCGTAAATGACACCTTCACCGTGATTGTCAGTCGATTCTGCAGAGCGTACTCCCCACTCGACACAGACGAGGTGGTCGAAGTGTAACCGACAATCTCGCCCTCGAATGCGAAATCACCGCCCTCAGGCACCTGTACAAGGCGTGTTCGTGTAGCAAATCGTTGCGTCAATTCATCCGTAAGCGTTGCGCTCAGAATAGGCGCAACCATAGGTGCGTTATTCGGGAAATATGCTACCGAGAATGTCTTTGCATCAGGTGGAATAGAGGCACCCGACAAGGAGTACTTGACGGTGCATCCGCTTGTTGCCAAGAGTGCTAACGCATATATTGCAAATATGATTTTTTTCATAATTTCCTTCTGAATTCGGTACTATACAAAGGGTATTGGCGATATCATCGTCGCCACTACTCCTCTATATTCAACTCTTTGATTTTACGATACAAAGTTCGCTCCGACATAAATAGCTCTGCCGCCGCTGCACGACGACTACCTCCGTTACGACGCAACGCCTTGACTATCTGCTCACGTTGCATATCAGCCTTGGTCATCTCGCGCGGCTCATCCTCCACCACCTCGCCTTCAGCATAGACCTCCTCTATGGCAGGCGATATAGCAGGTGTATGAGGCAACAAGGCCCTCACCTCGTTATGCTTGTTGTGGGTAGGCGCAGATGTCTGGTACGAAGAGTACCCGCTATGCAGATCTGCCAACATACGTTTCAAATCGTTGATATCGCTACGCATGTCAAACAAGATTTTGTAGAGCAACTCTCGTTCCGAATTAAAATCCTCCATCTTTGCCGATTGCGTAACACTCGGTGAAGCAGCCGACGACTCGTCAATCAAGTATTTCGAGAGTATCTGCGGTGTTATATCTCGCGACTCCTCAATGGCTGAAATTTGCTCGGCTACATTTTTGAGTTGGCGTATGTTACCTCGCCAATAGTAGGATTCAAGCATCTTTCTTGCCGCATCGTCCAATGCAATTGCAGGCATCTTGTACTGCGCTGCCACATCTGCCGCAAATCGACGGAACAGCAAGTAAATGTCCTCGGGACGCTCACGCAAAGCCGGCACCGAGATAGGCACCGTATTTAATCGGTAGTACAAATCTTCGCGGAAACGGCCATCGGCGATAGCTGCCATCAGATTTGAGTTCGTTGCCGCAACAACACGCACATTGGTTTTCTGGACCTTTGCCGAACCTACGCGCATAAACTCTCCCGTCTGCAAAACACGTAACAGTCGCACCTGCGTTGCGAGTGGCAACTCGCCCACCTCGTCAAGAAATATAGTACCCCCGTCAGCCTCCTCGAAATAGCCCTTTCGCGCCTCAACAGCTCCAGTAAAGGCCCCCTTCTCGTGGCCAAACAGCTCGGAGTCGATAGTTCCCTCAGGTATTGCTCCGCAGTTCACAGCGACATACTTATTGTGCTTTCGCGCCGAATGGGCGTGGATAACCTGCGGAAAAAACTCCTTGCCGACTCCGCTCTCACCTGTCACAAGCACCGTCAAGTCGGTAGCTGCAACGCGCAATGCAACCTCCAATGCCCTATTCAGCAGTGGCGAGTTACCTATAATACCAAAGCGTTGTTTTACCGAAAGTAAGTTTGCGTTATCCATCTTGTGTCATCTATTCTTTATTTCATTCATACGAACGTTGCAGGCTGCATCTAAACGGTCATTCCATAGATAATTGCCGCCAATGCAACAATCGCAATCACCACAGCCGCAACCAACACCAGATCGAATTTTTGATAGAAATTCTTCTTTGGTTTAGGTCTGTATGAGTGTGGTTTCAAAATTCTCTTCTCCGCCTGCTCGACCACAGTCGATTGCTCTACTTTTTCAGACTCTTGCACCACTGCTGCCTCCTCTTGTGTCACAGCAACCTCCGCTATCGGCTCCTCTGCCACAGTAGCAACCTCGGGCTGAACTTCCGCCACCGTTGCACCTTCTACCGCTTCAGCAGGATCATCCTCCGCTATAGGCTTTGGAACGTATGGAGCCTGCTCCGGAATGGAACCCGTAACAGGAGGATACAATTTCAGCACATTTGTTTCAGGCTCTATTCTGAGTGTTCCGACCTCGTCCAAACGACAATAGCCATACTCCTCCAATTCGTGTCGAACTTCAAAGACGAAACGATCTATAGAGACCGCTGCCTCCATTTCGTTCATTCCGTTCTCGCGCAACAACGAGTTGAGCACTCCATCATCCACGCTCAAAAGATCGGAAAAGATGCGTTCCCCGTTCTCCTTCACAACAAAGGTTCCGAGAGCCGGCACCACCAATCTTCGATTTGTGCGCAGATAGTCTGCTATTATTTCCGTCAGAGAGTTCATATAATAATAGAACGATAACTCCTAATTTTTATTATTTGCTCTTAGCTACAATCACAGAGTCGATGTAAGCCTTAATCTTTGGTGCTGGATCCTCCCAACCCTCAGGCTTGATAACCTTGTTGTCCTTAGGATTGTAGTGAGGTTTACCGTCCGGCCACAACTTAGCCATATTTGCCTTCTGCACAATATCGAACAACTCGTCTGCCTCCAGGCCCATCTCGACCATAGTGCCGAGGGCAAAGTACATAAGGTCGATCATTGCATCAGCCTGCTCGTAAATATCCTCAGCGATAAGGAACTCGGCAACCTCCTCGTTCATCCACTTGGCGCGCGACAATGCACGTTTTTTGGCAATCATTACCGGCTGTTCTGCTACGGGATGTCCGAATTTCTCGTGAAATTCGCGAACATCATTCCACTCTTTCTTCATAATATTCTATGCTTTTTTACGCTTTCTCTTCGAATGTGCAAAGATACAAAAAAGTTTACACTTTTTCACTTCTATTTCGGACTTTTTACTATCTTTGCGAAAAAGCAATTAAAACTTATAAAATTTCCTATTTATGAAAAAACTATTACTCTGCCTCGGAATAGTCGTAATGGCTATATCTGCACAGGCTAAAGATTATGCAGTATCCACCCCAAACACCACACTTATCGTATCGGCTAAAGAGGGCGGAACGCTCTATTTTCGCTACTACGGCTCGCGAGCCGAAATTACAGATGTTCGTGCTGCTGGCCGAATGTTAAAGTACAACGCCTATCCCGCCTTTGGTACTCGTTGCGACAAAGCATACGCATCGCTCGTAAAACAGGCCGACGGTGACAACGCAGTAAATCTCGTAGTCGAGAAGGTAGAAGAGACAAAGGCTAATGGCATTTCGAAGCTTTCGGTTTCGCTACGCGACGTAGCGCACCCTACCCTGCTTGTCAAGGTCAATTATTCGGCATACGAAGATTGCGACATCGTGAAGATGAATGCCGAATATATCAACGAAGGTAAATCGGCTGTGGTATTGCAAAAATATATGTCGGCTGTTCTCCCCATACAATCGGACAATTGCGTATTATTGCACCTCGACGGAACAGCAAAAAATGAGTGCAACGAGCATATCGAACCTCTCACAAATGGTGTTCGTCTGATAAGCACACAGGCAGGATCACAGATCGCCAAATACAACAATGCATCGTTTATGCTCGGTTTGGATGGCCGTCTCGACGAGACCAACTGCCCTGTAATTGCCGGTACATTGGTTTGGATGGGCAATTTCCATTTCGAGTTCCACAATACCTTTATGACAGGCGTTCCAACACTCTTTATGGGTGGTATCAACCCTGCAGCAAGCGACTACACATTGGCTGGCAAAAAGTCGTTGGCTACACCTGAAATGGTATTTACATACACCACAAACGGTAAAGGCGAGGCTACTCGCAACTTCCACCGTTGGGCCCGCAAGTACCAACTGCTCGACGGCACCAAAGAGCGCGAAGTTCTGCTCAACTCGTGGGAGGGTGTACACTTCGATACCACGAAGGAGAACCTCGAGCCTATGATCAACGATATCGCCGCTTTGGGCGGAGAGATGTTTGTCGTAGACGACGGATGGTTCGGTCCAAAATACCCTCGCAACGACGCAGTTTCTTCGCTCGGAGATTGGGGCATTGCAACATCGAAGTTACCTAACGGCATTCGTCCACTTATCGACCTCACTCACAAAAACGGAATGAAGTTCGGTATTTGGATTGAGCCTGAGATGGTTAATGTAAAGAGTGAACTCTACGAGAAACATCCTGATTGGGTGTTGCGTCACCCCGATTTCGAGCCATCTTACGGACGTGGCGGAGGTCAGCTTTTGCTCGATTTGACCAATCCGAAGGTACAAGATTATGTATTCAGCGTGGTCGATAATCTGCTCACCGCATATCCCGACATCTACTACATCAAGTGGGACAACAATATGGGTATGCAGAATGCCCAATCGCTCTACTTGCCTAAGGCATTGCAGTCAAACTTGCAGGTTGATTTCACGCTTGCTCTCGAGAAAATTTTGAAGCGAATTCGCGCCAAATATCCAAAGGTTGTGATTCAGCTCTGCGCTTCGGGTGGCACACGTCTTAACTACGGTTTTATGCCATACTTCCAGGAGATGTGGACCAGCGACCAGACCGATGCATACCATCGTATTCTCATTCAGTGGGGCTCGCTGAACTTCTATCCTTCGAATATGTTGGCAGCGCACGTTGGCTCGGCTTATAGTAAATATACTCAACGACTTATACCTATCAAATTCCGATTCGATGTAGCTTCGATGTGCCGCCTTGGAATGGAGATGGTACCTGCAAAGTTGAGCGATGTCGAGCGCGAATATGCCAAACGTGCTTTTGCCGAGTATAAGGTTATTCGTCCTGTTGTTCAGCAGGGAGATCTATACCGCCTTATCTCGCCATACGAGGGCGACAAGAATTTCACCTCGCTGATGTATGTAAACAAAACAAAGGACAAGGCAGTGCTCTTCGCCTATCGCCACCTCATCCGCGAGGCTATGTCGGACGTTATCATTCGTCTGCAGGGCTTGAATCCGGATGCCAAGTACCTCATCCGCGAGGTTGCACCCGAGTTCGAGAACAAGCCTGTGAAGATCGATGGAAAGGTTATCAGTGGCCGTATGCTTATGCAGGAAGGTATCGTAATTCACGAATTGGTAAAACGATACAAGTCCAACGCCGAACACAACGAGATGCGTGCAACAAACGACTACCGCAGTGTTATTCTCGAACTTACCGAGGTTAAATAGTAACTTGCAATGATAACGAAAGCAGTGTTCAAGTGCTCCTCGGAGCGCATCTCACAAGTACCAAAGGACTCACTGAAGGATATCGCCTTCATCGGACGCAGTAATGTGGGTAAGTCTTCGCTTATCAATATGCTGACACGCCACAAGGGACTCGCCAAAGTCTCCTCGACACCCGGCAAGACAAAGTTAATTAACCACTTTCTCATCAACAACGAGTGGTACTTGGTCGATCTGCCGGGATATGGCTATGCACGCACGTCAAAGCGCGAGCGCGGTGCCTTTGCCAAAATTATTTTGGACTATGTTTTCAAGTGCGAGAAGATGCACTATCTCTTTGTATTAGTAGATTCCCGCCTGGAACCACAGAAGATCGATTTGGAGTTTATAGAGATGTTGGGCGAAGGTGGCGTGCCCTTTGCTCTCATCTTTACCAAGTGCGACAAACAGTCTGCTACACAGACACAACGCGCCGTTACAGCCTACAAAAAGAGGCTCTCAGAGCAATGGGAGGAGCTGCCTCCGATGTTGCTCTCATCAAGCGAAAATGGGCAAGGTCGCGAAGATATATTAACATTTGTTAATAAAATATTGGCAGAAAGTGCCGAATAAGCGCAAAAATCACTACATTTGTGCCACAATCAAACGAGAACTTACTCAAACAATTATAAAAGTAGTATGGCTATCCACAAAATCAAATTCTTCACAGGTCGCGCATCGCGTTACCTGGCAGAGAAAATCGTTGCTGCTTACGGCACTACACTCGGAGAGTGTGAGGTTGTAGAGTTCAGCGACGGCGAGTTTCAACCGCACTTTATAGAGTCTATTCGCGGTTGCACCGTATTTATCATCCAATCAACATTCCCTAAGTCGGATAATCTCATGGAGCTGTTGATGATGATCGATGCTGCAAAACGTGCCTCGGCATATAAAGTTGTAGCTGTTATCCCTTACTTCGGCTGGGCCCGTCAGGACCGCAAGGATCGTCCTCGCGTACCAATCACCTCCGCACTTGTGGCAAATATGCTCACAGTGGCTGGTGCTGATCGCGTGATGACTCTCGACCTGCACGCCGACCAGATTCAAGGATTCTTCGATGTCCCTGTTGATGCACTCTACGCAAGCGGAATCTTCATCCCTTACATCAAGAGCCTCGGCATCGAGAACCTCTCTATTGCATCACCTGATATGGGCGGTGCAAAGCGCGCAAGCACCTACGCAAAGTTGCTTGAGACCCCTATCATCATCTCGCACAAGGAGCGAGCAAAGGCAAATGTTGTCGGCTCGATGACTGCCATTGGCGAAGTCGAAGGTCGCGACATCCTTATCGTAGACGATATGATCGACACCGCCGGCACTATCTGCATGGCTGCCAATATGTTGATGGAGCGTGGTGCAAAGAGCGTTCGCGCAGCTATCACTCACCCTGTATTGTCGGGTCAGGCTTACGAGCGTATCAACGAGAGCGCATTACAAGAGGTTATCGTAACTGACACTATTCCACTCAACCCTGAGAAGGATTTGTCGAAGTTTACGGTACTTTCGTGCGCAGATATCATCGCCGAGTGCATCGAGCGCGTACACAACTATCAATCGATATCCCCACTTTTCTACAAATAGAAAAGCACGCATATCAACACAGAGTAAGGGTGTCCAACAAGTTTTTTGGACACCCTCTTTTTGTAAGAGTTTGTATTGCATTTGCAGTACCTCTATCACTAACCATAGTCGCCTTTACTAACCATTACTCGCCTTTAAGTCCCCCTCACAGGAGGGGGGGGATTTAGGGGGTGGGTAACATAAATGTTGGCGGCAAAATAATATCGGTGGCATGTAGCTTAACTTACGGCACGAGCCTACGGCTCTCTACAACGGAAAACTAAAAGCGGAAAGCGGAAAACTATTTATAATTCTGCAA
>JAZNHC010000152.1:0-14880 GCA_045576755.1 Alistipes sp. | reverse complement strand
GTTTTGAGCTTCCTCAAGAGTAAAAATCGTTCTGATGAGTTCTTTTTGTACAAGTCGGCGGATAGCAAAATGCTCACATACGTTTTAGTATGCTCCGCTGTTGCTCCCTTGCCTTGCACAAAAATAATCTCATCATTTACGATTTTTGGGTAGGCAGAGATCTGGTGAGCTCTTTTTGCACAAGCCGGCAGATAGCAAAATGCTCACATAAAGATTGTTAAGGGCAAGTAACGGCAAGTAAAGAGAGGCACTATACCCTTACTATCCCTTATTTTAGCACCAAAATCCTTTGTACTCTGAAAAAGTAGGTATTTCTACCCACAACGCGCAAAATATCTTTAAAAATAGAGGCAAATCAACCGATTTGGTTTCATTCTTGAATCATTTTTTGACCAAAACCTCAAATTTATAAGCAATTCGTGTCAATTAGTTATTAAAATAATTATATTTTGTAACACACTGTAGCACCGCTACTTACGCTGTATAGTCAAGAAAATAGTAAAAAATAATTAAAAATTTTTAATAAAAAACTTGCACAGTATTGAAAAAACCCTTATCTTTGCATCGAAGTTTTAAGGTTCATTTTAGGTTAGTAGTTTTAGGTTGGTTGAGGAAATCGGAAGGTTGTAGCAGATGGCTACTAAGACTGCGGGAGGTGCTCTCTCGTGAGTCGAATCACCTCCGAAGACCTCATTTTTTGTTTTAGGGAATGGAGGCTTTCGCTTGGCGGAGGCCTCTTTTTTGCTAAAGTATAATCACCTATTTTGCCATATTTAAGAAGAGTAACAACTCAATAGGCACCTTTCCCTCGATTGTAAAGACGAGTTTTTCCGATTTGGCTGTTGTACCTCGGTAGTACGAGTTATTCTCGATACATCCTATTATGGAGTTCATATCGCCCAACTTGCCCATATAGACAAATCTGTCGTCGAAGGAGACTATCGGTGAGGCGAGATTCTCGGGGCTGAATAGCTCTCCGCCATCTACTATATAGATAAGCTTATCCTCGAAAGTGTTGTCGCTTTTGTGCTTTCGGCTGAGGACCTTTCCGTTTTGGTAGGTCAGTACAACCTCCCAGACTGATGTCTCTTTGTTCTGCTTTGTAATCTGCGAGCCGTCGTATTTATAGACGAGTTGGTTCTGTTTGTTATAAACCCTTCCTTGTGCTTTGACCAAGAGCGGTGCGACAAGAAGCATAAATATCAAAATCTTCTTCATAGTAGTGCGGTATTCGATCTCAGTTAATGCAAATATACAAATATTTATTGAATAATGTCAATAATGAGTAATTTTATTGCTGTTGTGGAGCGATTGTGGGCAAAATTTTATAAATTTGTCATACAAATTTACGACATAGGTTATGGCAAAATCAGAGATATCGCGTCCGGACGGTGCTAAAAGTGTGCTGGGTTTGCGTTGTGAGCCAATGGAGCGTGTGCGCATAGGCTTTATCGGAGTTGGAGCCCGAGGACAGCGTGCCGTGGAGCGAATGATGAATATTGAGGGTGCAGAGGTTGTTGCTCTGTGCGATTTTATAGAAAAGAATCTTGCGGAATCATCTGCAATTGTCGAGAAGTATGGTGGTGCAAGGCCAGCAACATTTCTCGGTGAAGAGGGGTGGCGAAGTCTGTGTGAGAGGGAAGATGTGGACTTGGTCTACATCTGTACCGACTGGGTTAGCCACGCAAACATTGCCATATATGCCTTGGGGCAGGGTAAGCACGTCGCATTGGAGGTGCCGGCAGCGATGTCGGTGGAGGATTGTTGGCGATTGGTGGATGCGGCAGAGATGGCGCAAAGGCACTGTATGATGCTCGAGAACTGTTGTTACGATGAGTTCGAATTGGCTACGCTCAATATGGTGCAGCAGGGTGTTTTTGGTGATTTGATGCACGCCGAGGCCTCCTACATCCACGATTTACGCGACAGAATATCGTCGAACGACGAGGGACATCGACGCTGGAAGAATTGGCAAGTTGAGTATATGGCGACACACATTGCCAACTTCTATCCGACACATGGTCTTGGTCCGGTGGCATTGGCTTTGGGTCTTCATCGAGGAGATAGGATGAAGAGCCTTGTTTCGGTCTCGTCGCAAGCGGTGGGTGAGCCCGACAAGTTTCGTGGCACGATGAACTCCACCATAATCAAGACCGAGAAGGGTCGCACGATATTGTTGCAACACGGCATAGCTCTGCCACGACCATATAGTCGTTCTTTTCTGCTGAGTGGCACGAAGGGTTATGTGCAGAAGTATCCTGCACCATACATGGCATTTGCACCCGACACCACCGATGTCTTGTCGGGTGAGAGGTGCTTGACCTTTGCCGAGGAGTTCCGTCATTCGTTTGTTGCTGAGTACAAGGAGCGAGGTTTGGCAATTTGCGGAAAGCGTTGGATAGATTTTATAATGGATAGCCGCCTGATCTACTGTTTGCGCAATGGATTGCCGCTCGATATGGATGTTTACGATGCTGCCGAGTGGTCGTCGTTGGTGGAGCTTACCGAGCAGTCGGCATTGATGGACGGAGCGCTTGTCGAGATACCCGATTTTACGCGCGGCGAGTGGGATAAAGTGCAAGGTTTCGAGTTTGCGATAGCCGAATAGGGTTGGCAATAAATGGCGAAAAAAGGTCTGCATTGCACAAAAAAGTGGTGTAGGCCTTTGTTTTTTCATTTTTTATTTGTATATTTGTATAGGTTCGGAGTGGTAGCCACGGCATCTGTCGAATTTTTAATGGGTGTAGACTATGATTGATGCGTTTGTGACATACATTCAAGCCGAGAAACGGTATTCTGCGCTTACGGTGCGCAACTATCGACACGATATCGAGTCGTTCGTATCGTGGTGCGCCTCGAAAGCAGGTATCTCACCTGAAGAATTTGACGTTACGATTGTTACCTCCGAGGATATCCGCGAGTGGATAATCTATCGAATGGAGACCGGAAAGATTGGCGCCTCGTCAATGAATCGCGAGCTTTCGTCGCTGCGCAGTTTCTACAAGTATCTGCGTCGTCAAAACCTTATCAAGCAGGATATATTTAGTCGCATCACTACATTGCGCATATCGCGCAAACTGCCATCGTTTGTTCCCGAAACACGTATGGGATCTCTTCTCGACAGTATTCGGTATAAGAGCAACGAAGGAGACTTCCTTGAGCAGCGAAATGCACTTATCATCACGCTATTCTACAGTTGTGGCATCCGTCTTGCCGAGCTGCAGGGTATGTGCATTGGTGACTTCTCGTCCGATTTTGCCACACTGCACGTTCGAGGCAAGGGTGACAAGCATCGCATAATACCGATTTTGCCGGAGACTGCCTCGCGCGTGCGTGCGTATATAGATAGGTTGAATGATATGGGCATCTCTACCTCGGCAAAGTCGCCATTGATTGTCTCGATAAAGGGTCTTGCTCTTTCGCGAACAGCCATACAACGCATTGTCGAGAGCGAGCTGAAGGGGGCAAAGGTGCAGGGCAAACGCTCTCCGCACGTGCTGCGACACACCTTCGCAACGCATCTGCTCAACAAGGATGCCGATATGCGCGATATTCAGGAGTTGATGGGACACGCCTCGTTGCGTACCACGCAGTGCTATACCCACAACAGTATAACACAGTTGCAGGAGGTCTACAAGCGGGCGCATCCGCATAAATAGTAGTGAGCAGTAATTGCTCGACACTAAATTTAGGGCGCCAGGGAATAATAAAAAGCGGCAAAAAAGAGTTGTAAGTTTAGGAGCAGATAACATTAGAGCAGACAGTAGCCAAAAGGCTATATTTATAAACCTTAAAAAATTTTTATTATGGAGGTTAAGATTCAATCAGTTAAGTTCGACGCGAGCAAGCAGCTCCTCGAATTTGTGGAGAAGAAGATGTCGAGATTGGAGCGTTTTGAGGGCAACTCGACAGGTGTTGATGTGGTTTTGAAGCTGGATAAGGACAGCGAAAAGGGCAACAAGGTTGCACTTGTTACACTGCATGTTCCGGGCGCAGATATTGTCAGCGAGCAGCGAGCTCGCACATTCGAGGAGGCGGTGGATTTGGCTCTCGATGCCGTAAAACGCCAAATCGAAAAGCGCAAAGAGTAGTCAATCGTATATAAATCAAAGAACGGTCTCGGAGTTCTCCGGGACCGTTCTTTATGGTACGGGATCGTAGCCCGACCCTCCCCACGGGTGGCAGCGTGCAATGCGCTTGGCTGCTAACCATCCGCCTTTGAAGATGCCATACTTGCGAATAGCCTCGATAGCATA
This sequence comes from Alistipes sp., assembly GCA_045576755.1. Classification (GTDB taxonomy): domain Bacteria; phylum Bacteroidota; class Bacteroidia; order Bacteroidales; family Rikenellaceae; genus Alistipes. Next base: position 10,624 of record JAZNHC010000152.1, on the reverse strand, counting down.
TTGCGAGCAGGTGGGCGTATATCGGCAGGCGGGAGGTGTCAAGGGCGAGATACACTTCTGATAGAAGCGTATCAATCCTATGAAAGGCAACGCCACAACCTGTCGGCACCTATTTACAAAGGTTTTCCAAAATTCGTTTTGTGGCATTTTCTATGGTTTTGTAGTCGAGGAGCTCCTTCGACGAGTAGATAAGCGCGACCTGCAGCGAGCGTGGTTCACCCTTGGCAAGTATCTCCTTGTTCAGACGATACGCCTCGCGCATACGTCGGCGGATCTTATTGCGTTTGTTGGCGCGTTTGAGGAACTTTTTGGGTGTCGAGAAGAGTATCTCAGCGTGAGTACTCTCGGCACTCTCGGCATAGACAACATAGCGCAAAGGGTAGACAAAGCCACCGCGTCCCTCGGTAAAAAGACGACGGATAGCACCGAACGAGTGCAATTTCTCCGATTTAGGCAGTTTGCAATCCGTCATAAATCGCGGTTGTGAATGGGGTATGCAGATTAACTTTTCTTGCTTCTGCTTTTTTTCTGCAGACGGCTCTGCTGAGTTCGCAAAAACTCCTCCTTGCGCTCATCTCCAACAAAGACCACATCCTCAATATCCTTACCCTTGCGAACATTCTGAATGTAGAGATCTACGGCCTTCGCCAACGAAGGGGCTGTCGGGGTAGGGGCATTTGCCTTTACGCGGATGCCGTTGTCGGTTGCGAGTTTAAGCGTTCCCTCGCCGAATGTAGCGATTGTAGGCATCTCCTCGGCAGGCATCTTCTCGCAGATGCTCTTCACATCCCAAGGCGAGTAGAGCAGAATCATATCGTACTCCTTCAGCTTCTCGGCTGTGATGTCGGTAGCTACGGTGCGAGCGAGGATGATAGGTGTAAAGTTGATGTTCAGGCGCTGCAAAGCCTCCGGAATCTCCGGCTTGTGTGGCTCGCTGTGCGAGAGCAACATCTTCTCCGCCTTGTTCTTTACCACCACCTCGATCAAGCCCTGGAACGAGCCGTCAGCGAACGAAATCTTACGCTTGCGATAGATGATATACTTCTGCAGGTAGAGAGCGATGCTCTCGGTTGAGCATATATATTTCATCGTCTCGGGTACCGCGATGCGGGCATCTTCGCAGATGTGGAAGAAGCTGTCGATGGTGGTACGCGAGGTGAAAATGATAGCTGTATGGTCGAGAATGTTGATTCTCTGACTGCGAAACTCTTTTGGGGTAATGCCTATAACCTTGATAAGTGGATTGTAGTCAATTTCAACTTCAAGACGCTTTGAGAGCTCGTAGAACGGAGACTTCTCAATGATTGTTGGAGCAGGTTGTGCTACTAAGATTTTATTTATGGTATTACTCATATATGCTCTTTTGTTTTAGAACCCTCCGCGGGCTATCGGAGCCAGAAGCAACGATAGTGGGAAGAATTCCAGGGCGCAAAGATATAAAATCCAATGGAAAATAGAAAATCTTTGTGCGCGAAAGAACAAAAAAGTATCCTTTATGAATAAAATTACTGCTATCAAACACACTGCAACAGAGCAAGAAAGGGCAATTTTGGTTGCTGTACCCTCGGTCATCAGCGCCAAAATCAGCAGTGGAGTCAGAAGGATGATGACCGTGCTGAAATGCAACTGTTTTATATGCCAAATATCCTTGCAAGCCCTCTCTCGTTCGCATATAATTCCAATCAGATATATCATACCGCGTTCGCACGATATGAGCAACAGTGTTGCACCCATAACCATACCTCCGATTGCCCAGGCATTAAGTCCGAGAGGGGAGACCATCGCCTCCAATTCGGGCATAACCACAAGTCGCATAACAAACAATGTGAGGAGTAGTAGTCCCGAGATACTTGTGAAGATTTCGATATTTTTGATCTCAGCGCCAAAGGAGTGAAGGCTTGAACGCTTCTCCTTGATGCCTATGCAGGAGAGTAGCAAATAGCCGAAGAGGTTGTAGTACTTTATAAATATAAATATAAAGAGCAGTGATACCGCACCGGTAGCAATTTGATACATCGATCCCAACGTAGCTATACCTGAGAGCGGAGCCTCAGATTCGTACAAAGCAAGTTTGCTCGCTTCGCCGAATAGCTCTTGTGCCGATATTGGATTTAGATTCTCTACCATCATTCACCCCTCCCCTATGCCTTTTTAAGTGTTACGCGGAATGTGGTACCCTTGCCGAGTTCCGACTCCACTACGGCAATGCGTCCTTTGTGGTACTCCTCGACAATACGACGCGAGAGCGAGAGTCCGAGTCCCCAACCGCGAGTCTTGGTTGTATATCCCGGCTCAAAGATTCGTTTCCACTTCGATTTTGGAATACCTTTGCCCGTATCCGATACCTCTACCCACGCAAATTTGTTGTCCTCACCAATGTTTACAGCAATGTTGCCGTGACCTTGAAGAGCATCGAGGGCATTCTTCATCAGATTTTCAACCACCCACTCAAAGAGTGCCACATTCAATCTCGCCTTTACCGTATGGATGGCAAGACCGTTGTAGTCGAGCGTGACATTGCGAGGTATGCGCTTGCGGAAGTACATTACCGAGTTGCTGACCACTTCGTTCAACGACTCTACCGTAAGCGGAGCATCAGAACCGATCTTCGAGAAGCGATCCACAATCTTCATCAGGTGTGAGAGATCCTTCTGCATCTCATCCACTGCCATCTGATCCACAGGCTGCTCGCGCAGGTACTCGATCCAGCCGAGCAACGAAGATGTCGGTGTGCCGAGTTGGTGTGCCGTCTCCTTTGCCAAGCCTACCCATACGCGGCTCTGCTCATTCTGCTTCATCGAACGGAATGTCATAAATATCACCATCACAAAGACCACGATAATAACTATCTGGATGTATGGGAATATGTAGAGCATATGCAGGGTGAGCGAGTGACCATAGAAGATGATGTGGTTGTGGGTCTTTGTCCACCAAAACTTTACCACAATAGGCGTATTGTCCTCCGCCATGCGGTTGAGGGTTTGGTGTAGCAACTCCGGATCTTCGATCACATCGTTCGGGATAAGGTGCGATGAGATGACGCGCAGGTTCTCGTCGGTGATGATGAATGGTATGTTGTTGCGATTGCTGATGATGTTGTTTACGAGCGGATCGTTTATGTAGTCGCCCATAGCGTCGCGATTCACACGCTCCATAGCGGCAGCCCACAGTTCGACATCGTGCATCTCCTTGTGGTGCAGATCCTTAGCCATACGGTTGGTGAGCCATAGCGATACGAAAATAAGTATGGTGGCGAATATAAGAACTACTACCCGCCCATTCTCCAAAATCTTATTTTTCAACCGCAGCAACATGGTGTATCAGCTATTTTCGTTGAGTATCCTGCGAAGAGATTATACGGTTGTACTCGGCTTGGTCGAGCAGCAACGATACCGCCTGCTTTACTTCGTCGTCGCGGTGGAGAGAGTTGCGCATAACACCCTCGGAGTATGCGTGGCGCAGGATTATGTTGTTGTTGATCTGCTCGACGAGACCTTCGCGGTGGAGTACGAGGAGGCTCTGTGTGTCATCCTTCAACCCCTTGCCAATAGTTTCGATGCTCTCGTTGAGCGAGCTGTTGTTCTCCTTTTCGAGAGCCTTCTGCAACTTCTCGAGTGCAGCGCGCGAATCGGACTTGTACTCGATGTTGCGCTCCTCGACCATCTTCGCAAAGAGAGCATAATCCTCATCCGTAATTGAGAATGTATCGACATTGATCTGCTGCGCGTGGTTCTTCTTGAAATATTCGTCGCAGAAATCCTCCACTACGCCCGACATATAGAGTGTTGCAACGTAGCGGTTGATATATTCGGGTTTGATATGTCTGTCGGGCATAATACCTCCGCCATCGTAGACCTTACGTCCGTTCGCTGTTTTGAACTCCTTTACAAGAGAGTCGGCAACCTCCTCGGCGCGACCATCGTGCGAGTAGTTCACCGCCTGAATACAACGTCCCGAAGGGGTGTAGTATTTGGCTGTGGTGATCTTGGCGTAGGCGTTATATCCTAACGGCATAGTTGTCTGCACCAATCCTTTGCCGTAGCTTCGCTGTCCGAGCAAGACACCTCGGTCAAGGTCCTGAATAGCTCCTGCTACAATCTCGGCAGCCGAGGCACTGCTGTTGTCGATGAGGACGGCAATAGGGGTGTTCGGCAAAATTGGGTCGTGTTGAGTGAAGAACTTGTGGTTGTCGTGACGACCTCGCATCTCCACAACCATAGTACCCTTTGGCACAAAGAGCGACAACACATCAATTGCCGACTGCAGGAAGCCACCGCCATTGTCGCGGTAATCGAGTACCAAGTACTTCAGGTTGCCCTCGTTTTGCAGACGCTGAATGGCATTGCGCATTTCGTTGTAGCACCTGTCGGTGAAGTCGCTGTGACAGATATATCCGACACCCTCGGCAACCCAGCCCACATACTTTACACTCGGTAGCGCGATACGCTCGCGGCGAATTTTCAACTGCTCGATTTCGCCCGTGAGCAGTCGCTTAACCTTGATGGTAACCTCTGTGTTTGGCTCTCCGCGGAGCATCTTGCTCACATCCGATGTCGAGGCGTTCTGCATATCTTTGCCATTGATCTCCACAATCTTGTCACCAATGATCAGACCTGCACGATCTGCCGGTGAACCTTTGTAGGGCTCGGCAATGATGACGCAATCACCCTTTTGGCGAATTATCGAACCAATACCGCCGTAACGACCTGTGGTCATCGCATTGAAGTCGGGCATATCCTGCTCCGAGATAAAGACCGTGTAGGGATCGAGCATCGAGGTAAAGCCCTCGGCGCCGTGTTTCATCAGCTTGTCGGCATCGATCTCGTCCACAAACTGCGAGGAGATGGCGTGCATAAGATTGACCATAATCTCCATATTGCGTCCCAAACCAAAGTCGTTTCGCTTGGCAAATATGCCACCTGTTACAATTGCAGCTACCGCTACAGCCAAGAGCGAAAATCTTAATACTTTACGTCTCATATCTATCTGTTTTTCTCGTTCCAACTATATCTCGCCAGCCTCTCTGCGATGCTTGTTTACGATGTAGCGCTCGGCATCGAACGCAAGGCGTACCGATAGTGAGCGCAGGCCATCAACCTCGATTTTGTTGCCATTCTGTCGCACCACAACCTCATCCTCGAAGAGTTTTACCACTCGGCGAATACCTCTTGCGCGGAAGTGCAATTCGTGGTCTGTTGCCGACACCAACACCAATCCCGAAACCTCTGCCGCCATATCCAACTCGTTGCGGTCTGCCAAGATATTGCCCTCGAAGGATCGCTTCGCGAAGCCGAAGTATGGGTATGTTGCAGCCAAAAGGATGGTTGCGACAACCATTCCCCAACCTCGCCACGACGAGAAGAGCAATTCCCAACGTTGAGCAAAGGTCACAACCGCGTGCTCCGAGTAGTGCATCAATGCCATCATTGCTACGTACAGAACGCACAAGGCAACAAAATATTTTATGCTTCTTACAATGTATCTCTTCATAACTTTTTAATGTTTAATTCTCAATTCAACGTGCGGACGGCTGCTGCTATCTCCTCCATCAGCCACTTTGGTGTGGAGGTGGCTCCGCATATACCTACGCTCTCAACCCCTTCGAACCATTCGCGTTGCAACTCGGTTGCCTCCTCAATATTGTAGGAACGCTCATTTTCCCGATGACAGATATCGTATAAAACCTTGCCGTTGCTCGATTTGCGACCACAGACAAATATTATGATGTCGTGGCGCGAGGCAAATTGACGCAGATGCTCCTCGCGTGACGATACACGACGGCAGATGGTGTCATCTGCGGTCAGCATATCGGCGTGTGGCAGTCGCTGTCGCATAATTGCAGCGAGGTGGTTGAATTTCTGAATGCTCTGCGTGGTTTGCGACAGGAAGTATATCGGATGCGAGAAATCTATCGTCTGCAGATCCTCCTCGCTCTCCACTACTACAGCATCCTCTTCGACCTGACCTGTCAGACCCACCACCTCGGCGTGTCCGCGCTTGCCGAGGATAACCACCGTACCACCTACGTCTGCCATTTTGCCGTGTGCCTCCTTTACTTTGTGCTGCAATGCCGCAACTACGGGGCAGGTGGCATCGATAACCTCGATATCGTGCTCCTTCGCAAGCAGATATGTGCGGGGTGGCTCACCATGGGCGCGTATCAGCATACGCTTGCCTGCAATTGTGGGGATATCCTCACGCGAGATTGTTCGCAGACCGAGCGATTCGAGTCGTTGCACCTCCACGCGGTTGTGGACAATATCCCCCAACGAGGCGATCTCTCCGCTTTGTAGAGCGCGCTCTGCCTCGTTGATTGCCCGTACTACGCCGAAGCAAAATCCCGACTGTTCATCAATCTCGACACGCATCTATGCGAAATATCTAATCTTGCAACTCGTTCTGTACCCTCTGAAACTCCTTGTCGAACCACTCCATCTGCTCCTCGACGGTCATGTAGCTATTGTCGAGAACAATGGCATCGTCGGCCTGCTGTAACGGCGAAATGGTGCGAGTCATATCCGCCTTATCGCGCGAAACGACATTTTCGAGGATCTCCTCGAACGACACCCTATCGCCCTTGGCGGTGAGCTCCGCGTAGCGACGTTCGGCACGCACCTTGGCATCTGCGGTCATAAATATCTTCAACTCGGCATCGGGAAATACCACCGTACCGATATCGCGTCCATCCATCACTACGCCTCTCTTGCGACCCATCTCCTGCTGCATAGCAACGAGCTTTTGGCGTACCTCGGCAATAGCACTTACGGGGCTTACGCAGTTCGATACCTCGATAGTGCGGATTTTGCCCTCGACCAGATCGCCATTGACATAGATGTCGCTGGCTCCGCGTTGCGGGTTGAAGCGGAATGTGATCGAGATATCGGCGAGTAGCTTCACCACCTCGTCTTCATCGACAATGCCCGAACGTATTGCTCCGTGTTCGAGTGCATAGAGTGTCACGGCGCGATACATCGCTCCGGTATCGATAAAGATATATCCGAGTCGCTGAGCTATGCTCTTGGCGAAGGTGCTCTTGCCACACGACGAGAAACCGTCGAGTGCGATAATGATTTTTTTAGTTGATTGTTCCATTTGGGAAAGTTAAAGAACTGTCGAAAGTATTGTTATGACTCCGAGGAGCCCTATTATTATGCCTGCCACGCGGTTTATCATCTGCATATGGTGCGGACGGAAACCTCGTCGGAAAAGACTTATCAGAAGTGTGAGCAAAAACCACCATATCACTGCGCCTGCGAAGAAGCCCAAGAGGACAAAGAGGCTCGACACGATGGATGCCAAGTCGCGAGAGCCGTCGTGCGACTCCACGCCGAGCATCGCAAAGAAGGCGAGGATGTAGGGGATCACGGTGATGAAGTTTGCCATTGTGAAGCCGAACATCGAGGCGAAGTCGCGCCACGAACTCGACGAGCCCGTGCGATTTCGGCGAATTTGCGGTGCGGGGTTCTGAAAGAAGATAACCACTCCCACAATCACCACAAAGATACCTCCGAGTAGCGATATGATCTTTTTGTACTGTTCGATCTGTGTCTGCAACAGTGCGTAGAAAAAGAATGCGATAATAGCCATCAGTGTATCGGCACACGCCACGCCCAAGCCCGAGATAAATCCCGAGCGACGGCTCTTGCTGAGGGTGCGCTGAATACACAAAACGGCAACAGGTCCCACCGTAATGGATGAGGCGAGTCCGACGGTTAAGCCGCGTAAAAGCAGGTCTGTATTGGCTATAAACATATCACTATCGTACTTTTTGGCGCACAACGCCACAAACTACTCTGCAAATATATTAAAAATATATTAAAAAGCACCATTATTACCACTTTCGATTTGCATATAGTGTGCCTTGTGTGATTTTATTGTTGATAACTTATCGCAGAAAGGTGCTTGTCGGGAGCCATAATTGCATATCTTTGTTGGTGGAAAATATAAAATCAGAAATCAATGAACGAGGTAAAACAGCACGGAATTGATATAGAGCTTGATGCCGAGGTGGCACAAGGACACTACTCTAATTTGGCAATCATATCGCACTCTCCAACCGAGTTTGTCGTCGATTTTGCGGCAATGTTGCCGGGAATGCCGAAGGCGAAGGTTGTTAGCCGAATAATTCTCACGCCCGAGCATGCCAAGCGTGTGTTGATGTCGTTGCAGGAGAATATTGCACGCTACGAAACCAACGTAGGTCGCATTGAGTTGCAACAGCCTCAAAACCACATATCATTCAAAAATCACGGCGAGGCATAAAATTGACAGGGGCGACTACTTTTCGTGTCGCCCCTGTCTGTTCTATCTGTCACATCTCTACTCCTCCAATCGGATGATATTTGCTCCGATGGCGTTCAAGCGACCTTCAATATCGCGGTAACCACGATCAATCTGGTCGATATTCTGAATTGTACTTATACCATTTGCGCTCATCGCTGCAATCAGCAGTGCCACTCCCGCACGAATATCCGGTGAGGACATCTTCGCAGCACGAAGTTGGTGCTGGTGGTCCTGACCGATAACGGCTGCGCGATGAGGGTCGCAAAGGATGATCTGTGCACCCATATCTATCAACTTATCCACGAAGAAGAGGCGGCTCTCGAACATCTTTTGATGGATCAAGACAGTACCCTTCGCTTGTGTTGCCACAACGAGGAAAATCGACAACAGGTCGGGCGTAAGTCCCGGCCACGGAGCATCGGCAATGGTCATAATCGAGCCGTCTATAAAACTTTCGATGCTGTAGTGGTCCTGCTGTGGGATGTAGAGGTCGTCACCGCGACGCTCCATAGCGATACCAAGGCGTGCAAACTGTGCCGGAATAATGCCGAGATTCTCGAACGAGACACCCTTGATGGTCAGCTCCGAGCGATTCATTGCCGCCATACCGATAAAACTTCCCACCTCAATCATATCGGGCAGCATTGTGTGCGAGGTACCTCCGAGCGACTCCACGCCCTCGATTTCGAGGAGGTTCGAACCTACGCCCGAAATCTTTGCACCCATACGGTTGAGCATCTTGCAGAGCTGCTGCAGATATGGCTCGCAAGCTGCGTTGTATATGGTGGTCTTGCCTTCGGCGAGTACTGCTGCCATAACGATATTGGCTGTACCCGTAACGGAGGCCTCGTCGAGCAACATATAGCAACCCTTCAACTTCTTGGCTTTGACGGTGAAGAATGCCTCTGCAGCATCGAAGTCGAACTCGGCGCCGAGCTTCTGAAAACCGATAAAGTGGGTATCCAAACGACGACGTCCAATCTTGTCGCCACCAGGCTTTGGAATGTATCCCACGCCGAAACGCGCCAAGAGCGGACCAACAATCATCACCGAGCCACGCAGACGTGCGCAACGGTTGCGATAGTCGTCACTTGCGAGGTAATCGAGGTTGATATCCTTGGCACAGAAGGAGTAGCTATCCTCCGACAAACGTTCGATCTTAACACCCATTGCACCCAGAAGGTCAATGAGCTGAATGATGTCGAGAATTTGCGGGATATTGTTTACCACCACCTTCTCCTCGGTAAGGAGAGTGGCGCAAAGAATCTGCAAAGCCTCATTTTTAGCACCTTGCGGTGTGATTTCGCCTGAAAGTCGGCGTCCACCTTCAACCTTGAAAATAGCCATATTGTCCGAATTTTTACCAAAGATAATAAATTTTGGCTAATCTGCCAAAAAATATTTGGGGCCATTAGCTATTTTGGAGCGATGCTTGCAAAATCCGTTCATACAAACAAGTTAAAATATATATCTGTATGGAGATTTCAAAGATTTTTGCTCGCGAGATACTCGACTCTCGCGGAAATCCTACCGTCGAGGTCGATGTTGTGACAAGTGATGGGGCGGTGGGGCGAGCTGCCGTACCGAGTGGTGCATCGACAGGTGCGAACGAGGCGTTGGAGCTACGTGATGGCGACAACGAACGCTATGGCGGCAAGGGTGTGTTGTGCGCCTTGGATAGCATACGTCGTACAATAGCTCCGAATATCATTGGGCGGAGTGTTCTTGCTCAGGCAGAGATAGATATGACGATGTGTGCGCTCGACGGTACCACTTCGAAAAAGAACCTCGGAGCCAATGCCATACTCGGCGTGTCGTTGGCAGTGGCAAAGGCGGCGGCAACTTCGCTTGGTATGCCGTTATATCGCTATATCGGGGGTGTCGATGCGAGGGTTTTGCCCGTGCCGATGATGAACATCGTAAATGGTGGTCGCCACTCCGATGCTCCTATCGCCTTCCAGGAGTTTATGATTAGACCAAAGGGGGCATCGACCTTCTCGGAGGGGTTGCGAATGGGGGTTGAGGTCTTTCACGCTCTGCGCTCGGTGCTGAAAAAGCGGGGACTCTCGACGGCTGTGGGCGATGAAGGTGGCTTCGCGCCAAACTTCAAGTGCATAGAGGATGCGCTCGAGACCATTCTTTCGGCGATAACCCTTGCGGGGTACAGCTATCCAAAGGATCTGACCTTGGCTCTCGATTGTGCCGCTTCGGAGTTTTACACTAACGGCATATACGACTATGCGCGGTTTGAGGGGAATGGAGGAGTTCAATTTTCGCCAGCCGAGCAGGTCTCCTATCTTCGAAAACTCGTTGCCGACTACCCGATAGACTCCATCGAGGA
>JAZNHC010000151.1:0-8946 GCA_045576755.1 Alistipes sp. | reverse complement strand
TCGGTTGTTGGTAGCAACATGGTGCTCCAGCACTCGTCGACAGTGAATCTTTGGGGTTGGGCTAAGCCTAAGGCTAAGGTTAAGATTTGGCCAAGCTGGCTCAATAGCAAGAAGCCTCTTACCGTAAAGGCTGATGAGGAGGGTTTCTGGATTTTGCAGGTGCAGACACTCGCTGCAAGCTATGACACTCACACCATCACTATCAAGGCCGGTAAGGAGGTTAAGGAGCTTTCGAACATTCTCTTCGGTGAGGTATGGCTCTGCTCGGGTCAGTCGAATATGGAGTGGCCTGTACGCAAGACTCCTGATATGAAGAAGGATATTAAGGGTCAGAAGAATCCTTACATCCGTCTCTACTCGACAGGTCGCATATACGCATCGACTCCACAGAAGGACGTTCCTGTACAGCGCAAGCACCGCGCTATGTGGACCACTTGCAACGCTAAGTCGCTCTCGAACTTCTCGGCTGTAGGCTACGGCTTTGGTAAGGAGTTGCAGGAGGCTTTGAATGTGCCTATCGGTCTTATCGACGCATCGTATGGTGGTACACCTATCGAGACATGGTTGAGCGCTGAGTACCTCGTAAACAACCCTAAGGTTGCCAAGGTTGCTAAGCGTGTTAAGCACAAGCGTTGGAAGGGCAAACAGTCACAGCTTCACAATGCAAACATCTACCCTATCCGCCACACCACTATCGCAGGTGTTATCTGGTATCAGGGTTGCGCTAACGTATCAACCGCAGGTTCATACTATGGTCTTTTGTCGAACCTCATTAAGTCGTGGCGTTTGGAGTTCCGCAATCCGGAGATGCCATTCTACATCGTAGAGATCGCACCACACTTGTACAGCGGTATCTCGGGTGCACGTCTTCGTGAGGCTCAGGCTCGCGTAGCTGCTCGTACTCAGAACTGCGAGATCGTAGGTACAAACGACCAGAACCAATATCCAGGCGATATCCACCCTCCAAAGAAGGGTGCTGTATCGCACCGTTTGGCACAGTGCGCACTCGGTGGTCACTACCACAAGTCGTCGGCTCCTTTCCGTTCGCCTGCTTACAGCTCGATGGTTGTAGAGGGCAACACTATCCGTGTAAACTTCAAGAACGTTCCTACATCACTCGTACAGAAGGGTGAGGGTCGCATCAACGGTTTCCAGATTGGTGTTAAGGATCCTGCGAACGAGAAGAAGTTGATCTTCACCATTGCCGAGGCTAAGATCGAGGGCAAGACTATCGTTGTATCGGCTGAGGGCGTAGAGGCTCCTGTAGCTGTTCGTTACTGCTTCAACGAGGATATGGGTAACGTATTCTCGAAGGAGGGTCTTCCTCTTCTCGCATTCCGTAGCGATAAGAGCAATGCATCGTTGAGCGCTCGTCCATACATTGAGAAGCCAGCTGAGATTGCTATCAAGTTCGAGGGTGAGGGTTACGTACGCAGCACATTGTTGGCAGGTTCTGAGCTTTGGCCAAACAGCGGTTACGTAATGAGCGACGAGTATCCAAAGGAGTTCGAGGGCTTCGAGATGATGGTTCCAACTCCTGTTGCTAAGGGTCAGTTGAGCGCAGGTGGTACTGTTACAGCTTTGGCTGATGGAGAGATCTATCTCCTCGCATTCAACAACAATGCATTCCGCAAAGGTGATTGGAAGCTCAACCCTGCTACATATGCACGTTGCGCTAAGGACGGCAAGAAGAAGGGTACATTCTACATCTCCGCCCGCAAGGTTAAGGAGGGTGATGTTATCGAGTTGCCAAAGGTTAAGAACAATTGGGGTACTATCGTTGTTGCGAAGTACATCAACCCAGAGCCAAAGCCTGTAGCTGTTGAGACTCCGGCTCCGGCAGTCGTTGAGGCTCCGGCACAGTCAGAGGTCGTTGAGACTCCTGCTCCTGCAGTCGTTGAGACTCCGGCTCCTGCTGCTGTTGAGACTCCGGCACAGCCAGAGGTTGTTGAGACACCAGCTCCTGCTGCTCCTGCAGTTGTTGAAACTCCTGCTCCTGCTGCAAACTAAGGAATACATCCTTTATAACACAAGGGTTGCCCTCGGGCGACCCTTTTTTTGTTGGAAAACACGCAATCTCGGCTCATTTTTTAGGTATTAAAATTTTTAATTCTGAATTATATTCCATATATTTGTGTTATGATTGAAAAAAAGTATGGTATGAAATATAAACGAATACTTCTGAAATTGAGTGGCGAGTCGTTGCAGGGCGAGCAAAAGTACGGAATTTCGATGGAGCAGGCACGCATCTATGCCGAGCAGATTAAGGAGGCTCAGGCTCTTGGTACCGAGATAGGCATTGTAATCGGAGGAGGCAACATCTTCCGCGGATTGCAGGGCGCAAAGCGTGGTTTTGACCGCGTGAAGGGCGACCAAATGGGAATGTTGGCAACCATCATCAATTCGTTGGCTCTGCAGGCAGTGCTCACCGACGAGGGTGTAAAGTGCAAGGTATTGACCTCGATCCGTATGGAGCCTATTGGCGAGTACTACTCGAAGGATAAGGCTCTCGAATACTTGCGCGACGGATATGTTGTAATTATCGGTGGCGGAACATCCAATCCGTACTTCTCGACAGATTCGGCATCTGCTTTGCGAGGCATCGAGATCGAGGCTGACGGCTTCTTCAAGGGTACGCGCGTAGATGGCGTTTACACTGCCGACCCCGAGAAAGATCCTACGGCAACCAAGTTCGACGAGATCACCTTCGACGAGATCTATGCACGCAACTTGAAGATTATGGATATGACCGCCTTCACCCTTTGCAAGGAGAACGGATTGAACATCATCGTATTCGATATGGATACTCCGGGCAACCTGATGAAGGTGTTGCGTGGCGAAAACATTGGAACGTTGGTACATAAATAGGTTAAAAACAGACTATGAGCATCAGACGCAGACATCAGAAGAAGAGCAATCTGACATTGATATTGATGTTGGTTATAACCATCGTATTGGGAGCGATACTTATCTTGTGGAACCCTGCCGAGGCGAAAGCACAGCAACGCCCTTCCCCCGAGCAAGCTACCCTTGTAAAGGATGGCCAGATGGCACCCGACTTCGAGGTCGAGATGTTCGACGGCTCGACAGTTCGTCTTGCCGATTTGAAGGGCAAAGTTGTATTGCTGAACTTCTGGGCAACATGGTGTCCTCCGTGCCGTGCCGAGTTGGCGAGTGTCGAGAAGGAGATTATCGAGCGTTTCGAGGGTCAGCCATTCGTGTTCCTGCCAATATCGCGAGGTGAGGAGTACGCCACCGTATCGGCCTTCCGCGAGAAGATGGGCTACACCTTTCCTATGGGACTCGACAGCGACAGCAGCATATACAAGAAGTTCGCCGAGACCTACATTCCGCGTAACTTCCTCATCGATAGGAACGGACGTGTCGTGAAGGCAACCGTAGGTTACACCAAGGAGGAGTTTGCCGAACTGATTAAACTGATAGAAAAAACAATCAAAAAATAATGTATATGGATACTAAAACTATTCTTAATGATGCAACTACCCGCATGCAGAAGGCGGTTGATTTCTTGGAGGAGACCTTGTCGAACATTCGCGCAGGAAAGGCCTCTGTAAATGTGTTGAACGGTGTATTCGTAGATTACTACGGCTCGCAGACCCCTGTTTCGGGAGTCGCCAGCGTTACCGTACCCGACGCAAAGACCATCCTCATTCAGCCTTGGGACAAGAATATGATCCGTATGATTGAGAAGGCGATCATCGACTCGAACATCGGTCTTACCCCATCGAACAATGGCGAGAGCATCCGTTTGTCGATGCCACCACTCACCGAGGAGCGTCGTAAGGAGTTGGTTAAGCAGTCGAAGGCGGAGGCCGAGAATGCCCGCATCTCGTTGCGCAACGCACGTCGTGATGCTGTCGAGGCATTCAAAAAGGCGGTAAAGGAGGGTATGCCTGAAGACGAGAGCAAAGATGGCGAGACACAGGCTCAGAAGTTGCTCGAGAAGTTCTCGAAGGCCATTGATGCCGCTTTCGACAAGAAGGAGAAAGAGATTATGACCGTATAATCTAAATATAGTTACAACTATGACTATTAAAAGGATTTTTAATAGAGCTACCATCGCTTTGATGGTTGCTCTATTTTTTATCGCACCAAGCGCCTCGGCAAAACGGGGTGGCGTATCGGGGCAGGTCATCTGCGAAGGCGTGGGCGTTGCCGGAGTAGTGGTTACCGACGGCATAAATGTTACCACAACGGACAAAAACGGTTGTTACTCGTTGGCAGCCGATAGCGACAAGTCGCAATTTGTTCACATCTCCATACCTTCGGGTTACGAAGTTGAGCGCAATGGCTCTATACCCCAATTCTTTGCCCGCATCACACCGGGCAAAGCAAAGAAGGATGTGGACTTCAACCTCAAGAAGGTCGATCAGTCGCGTTATACGTTGATGACTATGGCGGACACCCACATTCTGCGAGGCACAAGCAACGCAGGTAGTGTACTCGACGTCGAGCGATATACAACGCAGATGATACCCGAGATTAACGCCTACGCATCAAAGTTGAACAATCCTGTATATATGGTGCACCTCGGCGATATAGGCCTGCGTACATCGTGGAACAGCAAGAGGGGCAGCTACACGCTTGCCGACTATGTTTCCGACACGAAACTCGATATGCCCGTATTCAACATTGTAGGCAACCACGACCACGATATCCCTGCCAAGGGCGAGTCGTTCGACGACTTCTCGGTACACCTCTCGCGCAGCACATTTCACGCAGCTATAGGTCCTTCGTACTACTCGTTCAACATAGGCAGCGAGCACTATGTGGTACTCGACAATTCGTTCATCATCACAAGCGACTCGGGTCCTACTCAGCGAGAGGACGCGACCAAGGGGTATCAATACCGCGTAGACGAGGTCCAGATGGCTTGGTTAGAAAAGGATTTAGCGCAGCTCGACCCCAAGCAGACAAAGCAGATTGTTGTGCTTGTTCACTGCCCTATCCTACTCAACAACACCAAATACCGAATGATGTATGCACAGCGATTTCTCAATATGTTCAAGGGGTACGACGTGATGATTATGGCAGGCCACTCACACATCGATGCAAGCATACGCCGCAACTACAATGGCAAGCGGATAATTCAGAACATCCACGCATCATCGGCTGGAACATTCTGGTATACTCCATGGAGCTGCGACGGTACCCCGGGCGGCTCTGTCGCATACCACTTCGGCGGCGAGACCATCACTCGCGACTACGTGGCTTGGGGCGAGGCAAAGGAGAAGAAATACTTTGTTTATGACAACGTCGGCAACAAATGGCAATATCGCATCAGCCAATATACGGGCGACGGCATCACCCACTACCACGACCTCGTGAAGGCTCATCCGAAGAATAAGGCGGCAATTATGGTCAATATCTTTGGTGCCTACGAGTGTGAGTTCACCGAGAGTAGCGGAGGTTATGGCACCGCCACCAACAAGGTCTACGATCTGAACTTCCGCGATTGGTATTGGGCAGAGTTTGACCGTTCGATGAACTTCGAGGCTCCGAAGGGGCACCGTCTGCAGAACGCAGTCCATCAACGACCACGCAAGGGAGCTCCTCACGTGTGGCGATATATTCCGGCAGACCCTGCAGCCGTAATCACGGTTAGAGCAAAGGATGTATTCGGAAACGTAATTGCCGAATTCGAGGCAAGGGCACAGGAGTAAAGATCAGAAAAGCACACTTATATATATAATATGAGAGCCGAGCAACAAATTGCTCGGCTCTCATATTCACTGCTCTATCCTAATAGACCAAATCGTCGCTCTCTGTTCCGAATCCCGGAAGAACTACGCTATCGCCATAACCACGCTCAGCTACAACATAGTGGATATCGATCTCTGCTTTAATATACTTTTTCATAATCGTAACTCTTTTTTTTAAGGTTATTATATCTCGGAAGTAGCGCTTGGCTACTCCGAGATATATGTACAGCCGTCATAGTTCTCCACGCCCGACCAATCGGTTGTGCCTCCATAGATGTAGTCGAAGAAGTTTGTGGCGGTGATATCGGTTGTAAGCAACGAGTTATCCTCGGTATCGATCCTCGACAGCTTACCTCCGACCTTGGTGTTCGAAATGATAAGACTCTCGCTGCGAGGGCTGCCGACAACCATAGCACCATTCGCGTCTTTAGGAACAACCACTTCGCAATTTACGG
This sequence comes from Alistipes sp., assembly GCA_045576755.1. Classification (GTDB taxonomy): domain Bacteria; phylum Bacteroidota; class Bacteroidia; order Bacteroidales; family Rikenellaceae; genus Alistipes. Next base: position 2,768 of record JAZNHC010000151.1, on the reverse strand, counting down.
CGCAATTAGCGAACGAGCGGTTGGCAACACCCATAAGTCCTCCAACGTAGGTCGAATCATTGTACGAACCGAGGCACGATATTTTACCTGTATTTGTAGCCCCACCTGTCCAAGCCGAATTATCCTTGGTATTGAGCAGGAACAAACCAACTATACCACCGAGAGTAACCTCTCCGTCAGTCGAGTGGAGCTGACCATTATAGGTGATATCACCTGTGTTGGTAAAGCCATCATTCGCAAATACAAGGCTCGAATCCGAAGGAGTGACACCTGGTGTAACAGCGCAGTTGAATACAGCCATCAAACCACCCATACGAATATGACCTGTGCCACTCAAACCTGCCTCACCACTGAATGTGATATTTCCGGTGTTGCGGCAATTATCGTAAGTTTGTGCAACATCGTTTGCCAACGTCGAGTTTCCACCTGCAAAGCCACCGACACCTGCCGAACCTTGAACCTTTGTAGTAGAGTCAATGGTAATGTCTCCATTGTTTACAACATTCTTGGTAGTTACACCGTAGTTGTGGTGACACTCGAATCCTCCCACGCGCAAATCTGTTCCGACAGTAGCACCCGTAATGGTGATATTGCCGTTGTTTGTAATATTGGTACGGTTGTAGTTGTTCGGAGTACAGATTATACCACCGACATCTAAAGTAGTCTGCGTAGAGCCGGTAACGAAGATATCTGCATCGTTGCCATTAGCAGGCTCACCGCTCGTTGCTGCATCCAAAGCATCACGAAGGCCGGAAGCTATTCCACCGACTGCAAGCATACCTTTCGTTGCATCGACATCAACATTGATAGTTGCCGATTTGTGGTTGTGGAGTCCGCGCGAGTTGGATGTGCCATACAGATATCCGATAACACCACCGATGCGAACCTCTGTATGAATCGATGTCGCCTTAACTGTGATTGCACCATAGTTTTCGGCTGCACGAAGTGCAACAGCCACCTTCTTGTTCCAAAATCCCAAACAGCCACCAACCCATAGACTTTTGCACGAATCGGCTTCTACATTGATGCTTCCTCTGTTAATATAGTTCGACAAAATATAGCCTGTTCCAGGCTCCGCGGTAGCGGCTGCAATACAACCAGAGATGTAAGCATTTTGATTGATAGAAGTTACCTTCACTTTAATATCTCCCGTATTCTCAATATTGGTAACCTGACTACCGAACCAACCGGCAATACCACCTATGCCGAGATAGCCCTGGGTTGCTCCGGTAATCTCGATATTACCCGTATTCTTGGCGTTGTCAATTACGGTAGTACCATATCCGGTAATGCCGGCAACATACAGACGGCAGTCTGAGCCTTCCGCGAAGCCAACAGGAGCCGAAACTGTGATATTTCCATTGTTCTCAACATCTCTTACAGCATCAACAGTCTTGTAGCCAATAACACCTCCAACACACATACTATGGTCGTTAGCGTGGTCATTATACAGGCTTCCGCTAATATTGATTTCTCCGTTATTGGTGTTATTGTTGTTCTCGCACTGGCTCCATCCCGCAATACCTCCAATACGGAAATAGTTAACACTGGTACTTATAGACATATTAGCCTCAATGGTAATCGCTCCATCGTTGATTGCATTGTTCAAATCGCCGGTGCCTACACTATCATCATCTTGCTGATAACCGACAACACCGCCCAATACCAACGATTGAATCTGCTTAACCTCTTTCTTCATATAAACAGAGCCATTATTGTGGACATCGTTAATGATAGAGGATTTTGCTGCGTATCCGATAACACCGCCATAGAAGAGATAGTGGAAGCCGCCACTGTTGTAGGTGAAATTTCCACTGTTTACACACTTTGACAGAGTATTGGTGAATACAAAACCAACAACACCGCCAATTCGGCTATCGTATGTAGAGAATGTTGCATCGAGAGTAATATCTCCACTATTGGTCAAATTGCTGATTTCAGCTGTTCTGTTATTCTCGAAGGCTATTCCGATAACTCCACCCAACGATAGGCGAACATAATCTTTTTCGCCATTGTACGAACCGTTAGCATACTCTATATCACCCGAGTTGCTACAATTTACCATTGGTGAATAGACTCTTGTCTTGTCTGTTCTGTCGAATTGAGCCAACGAGCCCACGACACCTCCAATGGTAGGTATAACCTCCGTAGCATTGCTTGTGGCTACCTGCTGATCGATGTCGATAGCGACACTGCTTGAACAGTCGCTAATAGCTACTCCAAGCAGAGTTCCAACAATACCTCCTACACTAAACTCGTAATATGCAGATTGATTCTTGTAGACATATTCCGTACAGTTTACAACAATTTTACCACTTGCGGTACAATTCTCGATAGATGGCTCTAACGTATCGGTTGCAGTGATACGACGCGCAAAGGTACCGACATTAGGGGTTACGGTCTCGTTGATATTCACCTCGCGCAAGTGCAAACCCTTGAACGATGCGTTGGTAGTGCCAAACAATGGAGCAGTCAAACCCTTAATTGCATATCCATTTCCGCGAACGGTCTTTGCGTAGCCCTCAATTGGAGCCCAAGCCTCGCCCGACATATCCACGTCAGCCACGAAGAGAACATCCTTCTCCAAGGTTGGAGCGGCCTCGGCAAATGCCTTCAAGGTTGCCACGTCCTTCACAACAAATACTTGGTCGGTAGCTGCATAAGGGATGTTGCTCGAGAACTCGCGCACCTTGCCAACCGACAACGGCTTCGACTCGTCAGCCTTAACGGTTGCGTACATCACACCGCCATCAACGTCGTACAAGGTT
>JAZNHC010000150.1:0-3799 GCA_045576755.1 Alistipes sp. | reverse complement strand
CCTGAGCCTTGGTCAAGTCCTTGTAGGTGATAAGACCTACGAGGTGACCCTCCTTGTCCACAACGGGCAACTTCTCGATCTTGTTCGAGAGCAATACCTCGGCTACGTCGGTGTTTTCGCCCTCGGTGATTGTCACCAAGTTCTCCGAGGTCATAACCTCGTCAATCTTGCGCGACATATCCTTCTGGAAGCGGAGGTCGCGGTTTGTTACAATACCTACCAAGAAACGATCCTTATCTACTACAGGGATGCCGCCAATCTTGTTCTCGCGCATCATATCGAGGGCATCGCCTACGGTGTTCTCGCGCGAAATGGTTACAGGATCGTCAATCATACCATTCTCGGCGCGCTTTACACGACGTACCTGCGCAGCCTGCTCGGCAATAGACATATTCTTATGAATCACGCCAATACCACCCTCTCGCGCTACGGCAATAGCCATAGGAGCCTCGGTTACGGTATCCATCGCAGCCGATACGATAGGGATGTTGAGCGTGATGTTTCGCGAGAAGCGACTCTTGGTGCTCACCTCGCGTGGCAAAACCTCCGAGTATGCCGGCATAAGCAGCACATCGTCAAAGGTTAAACCCTCCTGGTAAACTCGTTCATCTAAAAACATAATGTTGTAATTTTTTATTGTTTTGTTTGTTGTTGTTTCGTTATGTGTTCTTGCGCGTGGGTGTCATACCGACATTACCATTAGCCATTAGCTCTTTCGTTGGTAAGGGCTATTAAGGGGTATTGAGAGTTTTCCCTAAACTCCCTGAACTTCCCTATTTTCACTTTTTCACTTTTTCAGTGGTGAAAACGAGTGAAAATAACTGAAAACGAAAAATAACTCTTAATTTAGCTATCACCACTCTCTGTCGAGCTGATAGCTTAAAAAAAAGACCGCTACAATCCCTTGTAGTGGTCCTTTTGTGCGCACACTCCCCCGCATTTGCTCTCCGAACAGCGCGGAGTCAGTTGCTCAATTATGTTGCGCAGAGTGTACATTTGCTCAAACTTTTGGCAAAGATAGAACAAAATTTGCAAAAACGAAAGTTTAAGCAATATTTTTTTATTTTTAAATAAAAACATAACAAAACCGTAACACTCGTAACAGCGTAACAAAACCGTAACAGCGTAACAGGCGTAACACCCGTAACACGTGTTACGCTGTTACGCTTTGTCGCGGTAAAATGGGTTATTACGTTCAATCCTCTCGGGTATCGAAAACAATACCCGGCAGTGAGGGCTGTTAATGGGAATACTCGTTTCCCTGCGCCCTCTTGGGTATCGAAAACGATACCCAGCTGAAAGAGAGGGAGTCTCTCGCACTAAAAGGGCTGCGCTACGCCCTCTCGGGTATCGAAAACAATACCCGAAAGAACGTTAGCTATAGCAGAGTTCTACGTTTTCAGATTTTCATATTTTCACATTTTCAGGGGTGAAAATAGATGAAAATAGGTGAAAATAGATGAAAACTTTTTTGGCTATTGGCTCTTAGCCCTTAGCTTTTTTGTAATGGCAATTATGGGGTGTTAAGGGCTTTTCCCTAACTACCTCTAACAGCCCATAATAACCTCTACTATTACTTTATGTAAATATAACTAAATAGCTATTATGCGACATTTTAGCGAGTAGCTATGCAGAGGGCGCAAATGGCTATAAATAACAGAGATAATGGCAAGTGACGGCAGGGGCTTGGTCATTATCCTTGATAACCTTTAATGGTTCCTAAATATGCTGTGTCGTGATAGGGGGAGGGATTGGGGTTTTCCCTAAGTTTCCTATACTCCCTAAAGCGTAACAAGCGTAACACGTGTTACGGGTGTTACGGGTGTTACGGTTTTGTTGCGCGTGTTCTACAATAAATTGTTAATAAATCTGCTGTATGGTCTTTTTTATATAATAAAAAAAAGGTATCTTTGCACTATGTTTTTGCAGTGTGTACATAAGGGTTCCCAGGTGCAGCGTCGAAAGTCGCAGCAGATGTCGGGGGCGAGCGTGTGCATATAAGGACCACTACAAGGGATTGTAGCGGTCTTTTTGTTTAGTGGGCAGCAAGCCAATGGCTAATAGCCCAAGAAACAAAAGAGCTAATGGGTGAATTGAGAGTAACAATAAACAAAACAATAAAACATTACATTATGAAGGTAGCAGTTTTGATGGGTTCGACAAGCGATTGGGATATTATGAAGGCGGCTTGCGAGACCCTCGAGGAGTTGGGTATCGAGTACGAGAAGCGCGTAATTAGTGCGCACCGTACTCCCGATTTGATGTATGAGTTTGCCAAGTCGGCACGCGAGCGTGGCATAGGCGCAATCATAGCGGGTGCAGGCGGTGCAGCGCACGTAGCTGGTGTTACGGCAGCAATGACTACCGTACCCGTAATTGGTGTGCCAATCAAGACCTCGGCACTCGGAGGATTGGATTCGTTGCTCTCGATTGTGCAGATGCCTGGCGGTATTCCTGTGGCAACAACTGCAATCAATGGCGCAAAGAATGCAGCCCTTATAGCAGCGCAGATATTCGCCTTGACCGATAAGGTTGTTGAGGAGAAGTTGCTCGCATTCCGTGCAAAGCAGACCGCGACAGTTCTGGCTGCTACGCTTCCAGAACTCTAATTCAAAATTCAGAATTCAGAATTCAAAATTAACCATAATATAATTTTGCATTTTGCATTTTGCATTTTGCATTTGAATAAAGAAGTTATGAAGAATCACAGAATATACGTAGAAAAGTACGCTCGTTTTCAGGTCGAGGCAGAGTCGCTTCGCAAGGAGCTGAACGAGAACCTCGCGCTCGATATCAAGGAGCTGCGCGTACTCAATGTTTACGATTTGTTTGGATTTAGCGATGATCTTGTCGAGCGTTGCCGCTACTCCGTATTTGGCGAGATCGTCACCGACCTCGTTTCGGATGAGTGCGACTATGAGGGCAAGAAGTATCTCGCTATCGAGTACCTGCCTGGTCAGTTTGATCAGCGTGCATCATCGGCTGTGGATTGCGTTCATCTGTTGGAGCCTGCTGCCGAGGTTAAGATTCGCTCGTCGCGCCTTTACATCTTCGACGAGGGTGTCAGCGAGGAGCAGATGGCGAAGATTAAACACTACCTTATCAATGCCGTAGAGTCGCGCGAGAAGGATTTAACTATCTTGTCGGACTCCGAGCAGGCGGATATCAAGCCCGTGCCTGTATTGGAGGGCTTTGTCGATATGAAGGAGGAGGAGTTCGAACCATACTGCAAGGCAAATGGCTTGGCTATGAATGCCGACGACTTGCGTTGCGTTGTGGAGTACTTCCGCAGCGAGCAGCGCAACCCTACACAGACCGAGTTGCGTATCCTCGATACCTATTGGAGTGACCACTGCCGTCACACCACCTTCACCACCGAGATTGAGGAGGTGAAGATTGACGAGTCGTTTATGCGTTCGGAGTTCGAGGAGGCTTTGGCAGAGTTTGGCTTGATGCGCAAGGAGCTTGGTCGCGAGGCGAAGTCGTTGTGCTTGATGGAGTTGGCGACCATTGGTGCGCGTTACCTCCGCAAGATAGGCAAGCTGGACGATATGGAGGTGAGCGAGGAGAACAATGCTTGCTCAATCTTTGTCGATGTCGATATCGAGGGACAGAGCGAGAAGTGGTTGCTTCAGTTCAAGAACGAGACTCACAACCACCCTACCGAGATTGAACCGTTCGGAGGAGCTTCGACCTGCTTGGGCGGAGCCATTCGTGACCCACTGTCAGGCCGTGCTTATGTCTATCAGGCTATGCGCGTAACGGGTGCGGGCGATATATATAAAGGTATAGACGAAAC
>JAZNHC010000149.1:0-10809 GCA_045576755.1 Alistipes sp. | reverse complement strand
AGAATAGAAGGTCAAGCTTTTGACCTTCTATTCTTGTGTTGAGACGATACGCGGTACCGTTTTGTGCTCGTCACAGCCACCCCATTTCGTAGTATGTGACAATCTGTTCGAGTAATTTATCGCGTTTCTGTGGCTGATAGTCGAGCTTGAGGTTATTGCCAAACATCTTTGCCATCATCTGCCAAAAACCGGCAACAAAACCACCTCTAAAATCTTTTATTATCTGAAATGCCGTATAGCTTGTTTCGCGATCAATCAACTTGAGTAGCACCTTTCCCTCCGAGATTGTCATTCTGAGTATTACCGGCTTGTATTGTTTGATTAGCCGCTTCTGAAGTTCGTGGGTGAGCCGTTCGCGCTCTTTCGGGTCTTTGACCGAGAGGAGTTGTCGCTCCATCTTCTCCATCTCTATTCGCACCTGCTTTGCCAAAGGATAGACCTTCTTCACTTGACGGATAAGGCGTTGGTAGCGACGCAAATCGAGTTTTCTCGAGTACTTATATATTGGCAGGATGTGAATGAGTGGAATTGTGTCGCCTTTATCGACGGTCCACTCCTGATGCCAATAGCCACGATTACGGCGTTGCGCCAAGCCGCTTGGTGCAACAAAGATCAATAAGAGAAGCAATATGACTACCCTATTTTTCATAATTCTTTCACAAAGATAACGATTTAATGGGAAATTTGAGTATTTTTGCATAACAAAAAGTTTAATTATGGAGAAAGGATCATCATTTACAGTGACAATGCGTGTTTCGCCGGAGGTTACAGCCGAGTATATCGGATCGGGCGATTTGGCAGTATTGGCAACACCCGCGATGTGTGCCCTTATGGAAAATGCTGCAATGATGGCGGTTGCACCCCATTTGGAGGAGGGTCAAACTACCGTCGGAACGGCTCTGAATATCGAGCATTCGCGAGCTACTAAAGTAGGTGAGGTGATAACTGCAACTGCCGTTCTTACAGAGGTTAATGGTCGCGAACTAAAGTTTAATATTGCAGCTCGTGACGAGGTCGGTATTATAGGCGAGGGAACCCACACGCGTTTTGTTGTAAACCGCGAAAAATTTATGTCCAAACTAAAATAAAACATACTAACATGAAACGATTTTTATTACTTGTAATTGCGGCTTGTGCACTTGTGTCATGCAGTGACAAGACGACTCAGAAGAGAGATTACTATGTCGCGGCGTACATTTGGCCTTCGTGTCACGACGATGCTATGGCACGCGAATATTTGTGGCCCGATGGCGAAGGCGAGTGGGAGGTTATCAAGAAGGGCAATCCGCGCTTCGAAGGCCACTATCAGCCACGTTTGCCGTATTGGGGTTACGAGCTTGATAATGACCCTGTAGTAGTTGAAAAATGGATCAATACAGCCCTCGAATATGGTGTAAATACTTTTGTTTATGATTGGTACTGGTTTGATGGTAAGCCATTCTTGGAGAGTGCGCTAAATGATGGATTTTTGAAGGCTCCAAGCAACGAAAAGATGAACTTCTACATTATGTGGGCAAACCACGATGTTAAGAAGAACTATTGGAACTATCACAAATATGGTGATGACGACTCGCAACTATGGACGGGATGCGTAGATAGAGCTACATTTGAGGTGATTGTCGAGCGCGTGATACGCCAATACTTCTCACGCCCTAACTATTTGAAAATTGACGGATGTCCTATCTTTGGTATCTTTAGTATGGGGCGTTTCATCAAGGGTCTTGGTGGTGAGGAGCAGGCTCGTGAGGCGATAGCCTATTTCCGTCAGAAGGTGCGTGAGGCCGGTTTTCCGGATGTACATATCCAATCGATGTCCGGTGGTCCGTCTGATCCATCTCCACAGAAGCTCGATAAGTTGATAGCACGCACCAAGGCTGTGGGAACGAATAGTTGTGCACTGTATAATATGGGTGGATTTAATGTCGATTATAAGGTACATTGCGAGAATGCCAAAGCAATTCGCGAGAGTCTTGAAGAGCATCTTGACGTACCGGTGTATCCTTGCGTGTCAATCGGTTGGGATGACACTCCGCGCTTTCCGAAGAAGGGCGCAGATGATGTTACACGCATAAATGGCACACCTGAGAACTTTGCTGCAGCTTTGCGCCTTGCAAAACAGTATGTTGATGAACATCCCGACCAATTCCCTCTTATTACCATCAATGCGTGGAACGAGTGGGTAGAGGGTAGCTATCTTCTTCCGGATCAGGTAAATGGATTTGGCTATTTGGAGGCAGTAAAATCGGTGATGAACGAATAAAATTGATGCAAATCAGACGAAAAAGGAGAGGGACAACCTCTCCTTTTTTTGTATTGCGTGATGCGTTTAGTAAGTTGAGAGAATATTTGCGTTTGTGAATAAAGTGAGATTTTGACAAATCGCTCAATTTTGGTTGCTAAAAATATAAATATTTTTCGTATCTTCGCGCCGAATTAGCGAAAACAATAAAATAGATAGATATGTTTGAAAAATTAACAGACCGCCTTGAACGGTCATTCAAAATTTTGAAAGGTCAAGGCCGCATCACCGAGATCAATGTTGCAGAGTCGCTCAAAGAGATACGTCGCGCCTTGATTGATGCCGATGTAAACTACAAAGTAGCCAAATCTTTCACCGACGAGGTTAAGCAGAAGGCTCTTGGTCAGAACGTTCTTACTGCCGTGAGTCCCGGTCAAATGATGACCAAGATAGTTCGTGATGAGTTGGCGCAGTTGATGGGCGGTGAGGCTACCGAAATCAAACTTGAAGGCAACCCTGCCGTTATTCTCATTGCAGGTTTGCAGGGCTCGGGTAAAACCACATTCTCGGGCAAGTTGGCATCGTTTATCAAGAGTAAGAAGGGGCGACAGGTACTGCTTGTTGCGGGTGACGTATACCGCCCTGCCGCCATCGATCAGTTGAAGATCCTCGGCGAGCAGATAGGTGTACCTGTATACACCGAGCAGGACAACCAAAATCCTGTAGAGATTGCAGAAAATGCTATCAAGCACGCACGACAGAACAACTACAATGTCGTAATTGTTGATACAGCAGGTCGTTTGGCTGTAGACGAGGCGATGATGCAGGAGATTACCCAAATTAAGGCTACGGTAAATCCATGTGAGACGCTCTTTGTTGTCGATTCGATGACCGGTCAGGATGCTGTCAATACCGCACGCGAATTCAATGAACGTCTCGATTTCGATGGTGTAGTACTTACCAAACTCGATGGCGATACGCGAGGTGGTGCCGCAATATCCATTCGTTCGGTTGTCAATAAGCCATTGAAATTTATTTCGAGTGGCGAGAAGATGGACGCTTTGCAGGTGTTCCACCCTGAGCGTATGGCAGATCGTATTCTCGGCATGGGTGATGTTGTATCGCTCGTTGAGCGTGCTCAGCAGCAGTATGATGAGCAGGAGGCACGTCGCCTTACCAAGAAGGTGATGACCAACAAGTTCGATTTCAACGACTTCCTTTCGCAAATAGAACAGGTCAAGAAACTCGGAAATCTCAAGGATGTCGCTTCGATGATTCCGGGCATGGGCAAGATGTTGCGAGATGTCGAAATTGGCGATGATGTATTTAAGCAGACCGAAGCAATTATTGGCTCAATGACCCCATTGGAACGCGAAAAGCCAGAGATAATCAATGCTCGTCGTCGTGAACGTATTGCTAAAGGTTCGGGCACGACAATGGCAGATGTTAATCGACTGATGAAGCAGTTCGAGGATATGCGAAAGATGATGAAGATGGTTACCGGTGGCAAGATGAAAATGCCGAAAGGTATGCCCGGAATGAGAAGATAACACTTTATCAGCGATGAATAAGAGAACCTTAAGAACAATTATATTTACAATTGCTGCATTGTGCATTGCAAACGGGGTAATGGCTCAGAAAAACATTGACGTGCCATCTATTACACCCGTACCTGTCGAGTGCCAGCTTTCGGCAACCGATTATATTCCTTTCGATGTTGTAACACTCGTAACCGACGACACTTCTGCCCTAAAATGGGCCAAGTCGCATCTCTCAAAGTGGTATAACAAGCACGCTCCAAAGGTAAAACTTGTTCCATCTAATGGCGAAGAAATGGCTGATGAGGCATACTCTATTGTGGTGAATAACAACGGAGTACAGATAAAGGCTGCGAATATTACAGGTGTTCGATATGCTCTATTCTCGTTGCGTCAGATTGCTATTCCGACTCGTGGCACGCAGAAGGTCGAGGGCTATATTGTACCAAAGGGTGAGATCAATGACTACCCTTCGATGAAGTTTAGAGGCATACATATTTGCTGGTTTCCGGAGAATGAAGAGTGGGAAATTGAGCGAATGATTCGAATGGCTGCCTATTACAAGTTTAACCACGTAATCTTGGAACAGTGGGGAACATATCAGAGTCGCGTTGCTCCGTGGTTAAATTGGCCTAATCCCCCTATGACAAAGAGGGCTATCAAGCGATTAGTTGCTCTCTCCAAGGAGCTTGGTGTAATATTGATTCCTCAGTTGAATATCTTTGGTCACGCCTCGTTCAGCAGAACTACTTCGGGCAAGCACGCGACGCTCGACATTCACCCTGAGTATCAACCTCTTTTCGAGCCTGTTGCAGGCTGGAATTGGTGTCTTTCAAATCCCGAAACAAGAAAGCTTGTCAATGCAATGGTTATAGAGTTGCTCGAGGACTTTGATAATCCACCATTCTTCCATATCGGTTGCGATGAGGCACTTAAGCCAAGCTGCCCGGAATGTTGCAAACGACCATACTCCGATTTGTTGGTCGATTACATAGGCTCGGTTCATAAGATACTTACAGAGCGTGGCGTAAGAGCTATGATGTGGCAAGATATGCTACTCGAGAAGGGAGATCCTCGTTGGCGCGGCTACAAGGCAAATGGCACGGCCGAAACAGCAAAGGCGGCAGAGACCCTTCCGAAAGATATCATTATATGTGATTGGTTCTATAAGGCTCCACGTCAAAGCTACGAATCTTACTCCTATTTCAAGTCTTTGGGCTACGACCATTTGGCGTGCCCTTGGGATAATAAAAAGGGAATTATTGCACAAGCTAAAGCCGTGAAGAAGGCGGGCACTTATGGTGTTCTTGCTACAATATGGAATCACTATTCAGGATACAATTTGGCGACAATATATGTAACCACATCAAGTATGGCGTGGAATACCGACGCTACACCTCCTGTCAAATTCGAAAGGTTTAAGACTCACTTCAGAGAGGTAGGATGGGATTCTAAACTCAAGAAATACAGACAGTTTGGCATCTTTCACACCCAGGTTCCGCCTACGACATACTACAATCCATTGAAGTAGAAACGGAATTTTGAGATACAGCCAAGACCCGATCTTGGCTGTGCGTTTTCAACGTTGCAACGTAAAAAATGAACAGTATAATGCATAAGAGCGGTTTTGTGAATATTATCGGTAATCCGAACGTTGGTAAATCGACACTTATGAATGCCCTTGTGGGCGAAAAGTTGTCTATTATTACATCGAAGGCTCAAACCACGCGCCATCGAATTATGGGAATTGTGAATGGCGATGATTTTCAAATCGTCTACTCCGATACACCCGGAATCCTGAAGCCTGCATACAAATTGCAGGAGTCTATGATGAACTTTGTGCGTGGAGCTGTGAGCGATGCAGATGTTATACTCTATGTCACCGACACTGTCGAGGAGCAGAGTGAACGCAATGCCGATATTATCGAGAAGATTGCCGTTAGCGCCATACCGACCATCGTGGTTGTCAATAAGATAGACCTTACAACTCAAGCAAAACTTGAGCTGATAGTTGCCGAGTGGCACAAGCGATTGCCTGAGGCTATAATCGTTCCTGCGTCGGCCAAGGAACAGTTCAATATCGAGGCTATCTTCTCGAAGATTGTTGAACTTCTGCCCGAGGGTGAGCCATACTATCCGAAGGATACTCTGACAGATAAAACCCTGCGATTTTTCGCATCGGAGATTATTCGCGAGAAGATATTGACGAACTACGACAAGGAGATACCGTATTGTTGCGAAATAGAGATAGATACATACAAGGAGGAACCCACCATTGATCGCATCTCGGCTACCATTTACGTATCGCGCAATTCGCAGAAAGGTATTGTGATTGGTCATAAAGGCGAACGCCTTAAGAAGGTAGGACAACAAGCACGTGCCGACATTGAGGCTTTCCTCGGGAAAAAGGTCTTTTTGCAACTCTTTGTCAAGGTTAATGACGATTGGCGCAATAATGATAGGCAACTCTCTCGTTTTGGCTATAACGACATTTAGATATGCGTAGAAGTGTAATTGCGATACTGTTTGTTCTCTTTGCCGTAGCACAGATTGTTACGGCGCAGTACAATCGTGATTATTTCTTCTATATAGGTCGTCGCCAAATGATGGAGAATGACTTCAAGGAGGCTATACGAACCTTGAATATTCTGCTGCGCTTCGACGAGAATGCTTACGAGGGATATTTTTTGCGCGGTATTGCGAAGTATAATCTCGACGATTTGCTGGGAGCAGAGGCAGATTTTACGGAGGCTATCGAGAAGAATCCCGTATTCACAACTGCCTTTACATATCGTGCCATAACTCGTTTGCGATTAGGCAATTACGACGATGCGTTATCTGACTTCCGCGAGGCCATAGAGTTGCGTCCCGATCTTCCTAATCCCTACTATTCTCGAGGAATTACCCGACTGCTTAACCAACAATTCAAAGAGGCCATCGAGGATTTCGACAGCTTTATCCGCTACGAGAAGAAAGTAGCCGATGCCTACATAAATCGTGGTGTCTGCTACCTCCACCTAAAAGATACGCTACGTGCCTACTCCGATTTTGAGCTCGGCATACGCACCAATCGCGAGAGCCCCATTGGATATAACCGACGAGGTGTGCTCTATCTGCAGCAGAGGCGATACAAGGAGGCTGAATTGGATTTCGATATGGCAGTCAAGTGCGATTCGATGTTACCGATGTCGTTTTTTAATCGTGCATTGGTATACAACGAGACAAACCGCCCAATGCAGTCGTTGGCAGATCTCGATAGGGTAATTCAGCTCGACTCAACAAGTTCAATCACATATTTCAATCGTGCTATAATTCGCAGTTACATAGGTGATTACAATCGTGCACTTGATGATTACAATAAGGTATCAGAGCTATCTCCCGACAATGTGTTGGTCTACTACAACAGAGCACTGCTCTATCAACAATTAGGCGAGATCGAGAGTGCCAAGAGCGATTTCACGAGAGCAATCGAGCTGTATCCCGACTTTGCTAATGCCTATCTCGGCAGAAGTTACTTGCGCTACCTGTCGCGCGATTACAGGGGTGCAAAGAGCGACAAGCAAATTGCCGAAAAGAAGATTGCTGAATACAAATCGCGATTGAACGACACGACATTCTCTATATATGCCGATACGACTCGTCGATTTAATAAGTTATTATCGTTTGATACCAAGTTTACTGGTGCGTCGTTTGAGCGAATTACATCTCGAAGAACGAATAATAATAAGATCGCCTTGATGCCGCTATTCAAGTTTACATTTGCGCGTGACACGGTGGTAAATACAGCGACAGCGAGAAAGTATCATTCACAAAGAGCCGTGGATTTCATCAAGCGCATCGACAATTCGTTGCTATGCATATCTTGCCGTGAAAGCAATATCGTTCCCGACTCGTTGGTGGCTATCAATCGCCGCATGAAAAGCGGTTGCCCGGATGCGAATGCGACATTTGAACAACTATTCCAACGTGCAATATCGGAGATGCTGGTTAAGCAGTACACCAATTCTGTAAATACCTACACCTCGGCTATTAAGTTGGCGCCATCTAATCCGTTTGTTTATCTGAATAGAGCCGTTACAAGGGCGGAGATGATCGACTTTATTATATCGATTGAGAGCTCGTATCAGCGCATATCCATAGAGAGTGATCCTGCACAACAGCTCCACAACCGAGTTGCTCGAACATATAGCTACGACGAGGCAATTGAGGATTTAACCAAGGCTATAGAGCTCTACCCTGCCTTTGCTTATGCCTACTATAATCGAGCAAATCTGTTGGCTATGTCGGGAAAGTTACCTGAGGCATACGATGATTATACGAAGGCAATCGAAGCAAATCCGAATTTTGCCGAGGCGTACTACAATCGCGGCTTGATACAGATATATATGAAGGATACACGCAAAGGCTGTCTTGATATATCGAAGGCGGGGGAACTCGGTATCGATGACGCATACGAGGTGCTGAAAACATATATGCAGAATTAAACACTTTAATAAAAACTTAAAATAAAGTATTATGACTCAAACAATTCAAAAGAAACTTAACGACTATGCCTGGGCTCGTTGGGGTGCAATGGTTCTGATTGCACTTATGATGCTCTTTGCGCATATGTTCGTTGATGTAATCTCTCCTATCAAGGAGTTGATTCAGATTCAGCGCGGCTGGACATCTGATGTTTTTGGTACCTACGCAGGTTCTGAGTATCTGCTCAATGTGTGGGGATTTCTTATTGTTGCAGGTATCATCCTCGACAAGATGGGCATCCGCTTCACGGGCGAACTCTCGGCTATTATAATGGTTGTGGGTGCTTGTATTAAGTACTACGCTGTTAGCGAAGCTTTTATCGGCACAGGTTTGGAGAGCTGGCTCAACTCTTGGTGGGTTGCTATGCCGGCAAGTGCAAAACTCGCATCGTTTGGCTTTATGATCTTTGGTTGCGGATGCGAGATGGCGGGAATCACCGCATCGAAGGCGTTGGCTAAGTGGTTTGAGGGCAAGGAGATGGCGCTGGCTATGGGCTTGGAGATGGCTCTTGCGCGAGTTGGTGTCTTTATCATCTTTACCATTTCGCCTCGTCTTGCAGGTATTGGTGGTCTTGAGCCTTCGGTAGTTAAGCCGGTTGCTTTCTGTACTGCGCTGCTCGTAATAGGTCTGCTCTGCTACACCGTATTCTGTGTCATGGATAAAAAGTTCGACAAGCAGTTGGGTACTGAGGCTGCACAGGGCGAGAGCGAGGAGGAGTTCAAGTTCGCAGATGTTGTAAATATCTTCAAAAGCAAGCTCTTCTGGATCGTTGCTATGTTGTGCGTATTGTACTATTCAGCAATCTTCCCATTCCAGAAATTCGCGGCTAATATGTTGCAGAGCAACCTCGGTCTTACCGCGACTGTGGCTGCAGATATCTTCCGTTGGTTCCCAATCGGTGCTGCCTGCATTACTCCACTTCTCGGTTGGTTCCTCGACAAGAGAGGTAAGGGTGCTACAATGTTGATTCTCGGATCGTTGCTTATGATTATCTGCCACCTTACTTTCGCTTTGGTATTGCCAATTTATCCAAGCAAGGAGATAGCTTTCGCAGCAATTATTCTTCTCGGTATATCATTCTCGTTGGTACCTGCTTCTCTTTGGCCGTCTATTCCAAAGATTATGGACAAGCGTTTCTTGGGCAGTGCCTATTCGTTGATTTTCTGGGTGCAGAACTTCGGATTGAGCGGTACACCTATGATTATTGGTTGGGCTTTGGAGAAGAGCAATCCGGGCGTTGCCGAGCAGATCGCGCAAGGCGTAGAGGGCGTAGCATACAACTATACCCTGCCGATGTTAATCTTTGCATCGTTGGGCGGCTTGGCGCTCCTTTTCAGCCTCTGGTTGAAGTCTATGGATAAGCGCAATGGCTACGGCTTGGAGTTGCCTAATATCCGTAAATAGTTGATATATTGGCTAATGTGAAATAAGGTGGAGTTTTGCTCCACCTTATTTTGCTTTGTTATATACCTCTATCAATTTGTCGCACATCGTTGCCCACGAAAAACGCTTGCGCTCTGCAGGGAAATTCTCGGCAAATTGTTCGAGATTACCACCCTCGTAGAGTCTTCTAATCGCCTGCGCAATGCTGTCGGCTGTCGGCTCGCATACAAATCCTACGCGACCATCGGGTACAATCTCGGGCAATCCGCCAACGCGCGTCACAATCATCGGTACCGAGAAGTTGTAGGCTATCTGCGTAACTCCGCTCTGCGTAGCTGTGCGGTATGGCAAGACCAATGCATCAGTCATCGAGAAGTAGTCGCGCACATCCTCGTCCTTTACAAAACCTTCGTGTAGTACCACCCTCTCGCCAAGACGGTCAAGCTGAGGACGGTATTGTTCCTTATCATTATAGAACTCACCTGCAACAAGCAGTCTCAAATCCCTATCTTCGATGCGCTCAAATGCCTCCAAAAGCATATCCAACCCCTTATAGTCGCGAATGAGACCGAAAAAAAGGAGGAAGCGTTTGCTCGCATCTATCCCGAGCTTTGCGCACGCCTCGTCACGATTTACCCTCTCGCCAAAGTTTTCGAACATCGGGTGTGGCGAGAAGATTGCAGGGGCAGAGGTGTAGGCGCGCAACTCGCCACCGACCTGTTCCGACATGTAGACAAAGGCATCCACCGAGCCAAGATAGTAGCGGTTGAATGGTTTATCGATAAGATGATGTTCGTGTGGCTCGACATTATCAATCTGGCACACAACCTTTGTCTTGCCATTGCGACGGGCAATACGACATATTGTGCCGAAGCAAGGCGCCATAAATGGCGTCCAATACTTCATCAAAATCATATCGGGAGCCTCCTTACGCAATCGTTTACCTAACGATATCCAATTAAAAGGATTACAGGTGTTTACAACGCGTTCAATATATAGATCGTGCGGTGCGGGGCTATCGACTAATTGACTCTTGCCGGGAAACAACAGTGAAGGGTATTGCAGCGAGAAGGTGTAGACCTTAACCTCATCTCCGCGACTCTGATATTCGCGAGCCATAGTCTC
>JAZNHC010000148.1:0-8804 GCA_045576755.1 Alistipes sp. | reverse complement strand
GCCCTCTTTCGCTTCGACTCCATCGAGGAGCAATATATCAGCGACAAGTACCAATATGTCGTAGGTCATATCTCGTTGGCAGAGTTGCATAGGATAAATGAGGAGATTCGCCATCGCAACCTCTTCATCGCAGCATATCCCAACAAATAGGGCAAAAGAGGTACTATGCAAAACAAATTTTTTATAAATTTGCGACGGAAAAAAGAGTGTGGTTTTTAGATTAAAGTTTCTATTATGAGTCTATTACCGAATAAACAAAGTGTTGCAAGGAGCATCAAGGAGTATCTGTTGATGACGCTCGGAATGTTTATCTACTCGTTTGGTTGGATCGGCTGTATCCTGCCTGCACACGCTGCCGGTGGCGGTGCAAGTGGTCTTTCGCTGCTCATCTACTATATGACGGGCGGTGCCGTGTCGATAGGTACTATGGTGTTGATTATAAACGCCATATTGCTGCTTATCGCCGGATTTATCGTGGGTTGGAAATTCGGCTTGAAGACCATCTTCTGTGTGGTTGTAATGTCGGGAGCGATGTCGCTGATGCAGTATATCTTCACCGACCCCGCAACGGGTGCCGTTATGGATATCTTCCAATTGGATAACCGTCTGCTGTCGGCTATCCTCGGTGGTATATTCTCGGGTATCGGTGTGGCGTTGTGCTTCCAGCAAGGTGGCTCTACGGGTGGCTCGGATATCGTCGTGATGATTGTAAATAAGTTCCGCACAATCTCCTACGGCAAGTTTATCCGCTACACCGACAGTGTCATTATCTCTGCCTCGTTGCTTCTGCCAAAAGAGGCAAACGTGGGTATCAGCGGTGTGATATATGGCTTCGTTATGGTTGCCGTGTTCAGCTACGTCGTGGATATGATCTTGGCGGGTAACCAGCAGTCGAGCCAGATATTTATCGTCTGCAAGGACTATAAGGCGATGGCCGATGCCATAAACAATGTGGCTCACCGAGGCGCAACGCTCATAGATTCGATGGGTTGGTACACAAAGCAACAGACCAAAATCGTTATGGTCGTATGTCGCAAGCGCGACCTCTCGATGGTGCTTGGCGTGGTCAAGGGGGTAGATCCCGACGCATTTATCACGGTGGGCTCCGTTATGGGTGTCTATGGCAAGGGCTTTGAGGCCCTGAACAAGATATAACGCCCTTTGTGAGTGGCGGTTACAAGGGTGGTTATCCTGCTTTTTAAGGGGTAACCACCTTTTTTGTTGGTGGGTGTTGTGTGTTAAATTTATGTTAAGTTTATGGGGTGTGAGTTGCACGGGTGCGACATTTATGCTACATTTGTGATATTAAAAACCTAAAACTTAAAGAAGAATATGAGTGAAATCTACTATGTGATGGTCGCCATCTTGGGTATCCTCGCAGTATCAGGCCTCTATGTGGGTGTTACCAATGACGCCGTGAACTTCCTCAACTCTGCCCTCGGTTCAAAGGCTGCAAAGTTCCGCACAATTCTTATTGTAGCCTCGATAGGTATCCTTATCGGTGCTGTAACATCGAGTGGTATGATGGACGTGGCGCGACACGGAATGTTCCACCCCGACCTATTTACATTCAAGGAGGTTATGCTCCTCTACGTGGGTGTGATGTTCGCTAATGTCATTCTGCTTGACCTTTACAACTCGCTCGGATTGCCAACATCGACTACCGTGTCGCTCATCTTCTGTCTGCTCGGCTCGGCAATCGCTGTCGCTCTCTTCAAGATTGGTGCAGATCCAAATGTCTCGTACCTGGAGTTGGGTAACTACATCAACACCACGAAGGCGATGGGTATTGTTTCGGCAATTCTCCTCTCGGTAATTCTCGCCTTCACATCGGGTACAATTGTGATGTGGCTTTCGCGACTTCTCTTCTCGTTCCGCTATATGAAGATGTTGCGCCGTTTGGGTTCGGTTTGGTGCGGAATATCTCTCACTGCAATTCTCTATTTCGCCCTCTTCAAGGGGTTGAAATCGCAGCTTGCAGGCACAGCTTTCGTGGGATGGGTTGATGAGCATCTGCTCCTTGCTTTGCTTATTTCGTGGGTATTCTGCTCGCTTCTGCTCTTCTTCTTGCAGCTCTTCCGCGTGAACATCTTGCGTATAACAATCCTCGCAGGAACTTTCTCGTTGGCTTTGGCATTTGCAGGTAATGACCTCGTGAACTTTATCGGTGTACCTATCGCGGGTTTGGAGGCGTTTACTGTAACAAAGGCTGCGGGAGGCAACGAATCGCTCATAATGTCGGCATTGGCAGAGCCGTCGTCGGCTTCGAATACCATCTACATTGTGATTTCGGGTATTATAATGGTTATCACGCTCTGGACTTCGAGTAAGGCGATGAATGTGTCGCAGACCGAGTTGTCGCTCTCGTCGGCAGATGGTAGTGGCGATCAGCAGTTCTCTTCGTCGATATTTTCGCGTGCGTTGGTTCGTGCAGCAGTAAATACATCGCGTTTCTTCGATAAAGTTACTCCAGAGCCTGTAAAGAGGTTTGTTGAGAAGCGTTTTGAGTGGGCCGATGTTGAGCATAGCGGAGCCCCTTACGATATGATTCGTTCAACCGTAAACCTCACAACGGCATCGTTGCTCATCGCGCTCGGTACTTCGTTAAAGTTGCCTCTCTCGACCACCTATGTCTGCTTTATGGTGGCAATGGGCTCGTCGTTGGCTGATAAGGCGTGGGGACGCGAGAGTGCCGTATATCGTATTACGGGCGTATTTACCGTAGTTATGGGATGGTTTGTAACAGGTTTCGGAGGCTTCATTATCGCCTTTATTATCGGTCTGCTGTTGATGTGGGGCGGCGTTTGGGCGTTCGGAGTGATTACATTGCTCTGCCTCTATATGTTCATCCACAGCAACTTTATGCCGAAGAAAAAGAAGGATGAGAAGAAGAGGGATGATGCTATCGTGCGCGAGAACCTTGTGAACAACACGATGACCACTGTTTCCGAGACTATCAAGGCTTCAACACGCATCTACAACCGCACAATCGTGGCGTTGATGAAGGAGAACCGTAAGGCGTTGAAGGAGCTTACCGCCGAGGCTTCCGAGATGTACGAGGAGAATCGTCGCTTGAAGTACTCGATTGCATCCACCTTGCGTAGCACCTACGGCTCGGATTTGAATCTCTCGCTCTACTATGTGCAGATTCTCGACTATCTGAACGAAATGACCAAGGCGTTGGTGCATATCACTCGCCCTTCGTTCGAGCATATCGACAATAACCATACGGGATTGAGCCACTTGCAGTCGGACAATCTGATGTCGATAAATGCCGATGTGAACGAGATCTATTCGCGCATTATATATATGTTCACCTCGAACGACTTTTCGACCATCGACGAGGTGCTTACAATGCGTGACAACCTCTTCGAGCGACTTGCTCAGGCGACAAAGGAGGAGTTGGCGCGTATCACCGATGGCGAGTCCAATTCGCGCGCAGGAATGTTGTTCCTCGGAATTATCTCCGAGACCAAGACGATGGTTTTGCAGTCGCGAAACTTGCTCAAGTCGCGTCGCTACTTCATCGAGCAGGAGGGTAAAGTTATCCGTCAGGCTCGTATCTACGAGTAGACAACGCTCAATAAAGACAACCCTATAGTGGATTGTTCCAAAAAAGAGTAGGGGAGGGAAACAAAACGCCCTCCCCTACTCTCTTTTTGCCTTTTGGCATCATTACCAGACTAATTAGAAACGATATACGGCGCGCACATAGTTGCGAACCCACTTGCCCTCTTCGCTCGAATAGTTGCCCGTGTTATCGTTGATATAGATGCTGTGCGCTTTGCGCACCGAAACCTCGCTCGATGACCAATAACCATTGTTGCTTAACGGTTTTCCGCCATTCGCCTTTATTGCGGCATTAACGGTGCGAAGTAGCTTACTATCATTTGCAAGCAGCTCCAACTCCTCAATTGCTGGCAAGTACCACCCGCCACCTTGTCGCGTCATACACCAAACAAAGGCTGGATAGTGATATGCGTATCTCGGCTGCATCATCGCCTGTCGCTGATTCGACGCTCCGTTACTGCGATTCGATGCTCCGATAGCGACAAGTACATCATCATCCTTCAATACAACCCACTCCATTTTGGTAGCTGGCTCGTCCAGCGAGATGATTGTTCCGTGTTCGCCTGTGCTATCCACGCGGAAAACAATACCCTCGCGCCCCTCATTGTCACGGTAAAAGTCGCCCACCTTGTATATCTTGCGTGCCGCCTGAGCCACCTTCTCCCTCTCTGCCGCCTCGCGCGCCGCTTTTTCAGCCGCCTCGCGCGCTGCCTTCTCGGTTGCCTCGCGCTCAGCCGCCTCGCGCGCTAAACGCTCCTGCTCTTGCTTCTCACGCGCTAAACGCTCCTGCTCTTGCCTCTCTCGCGCAAGGCGTTCCTGCCTCTCTCGCTCCGCCTTTTCTGCGGCCTCTCGCTCCGCCCTTTCGCGCTCTAAACGCTCGGCTGTCTGCTTTGCTATAAGTTCCTGCTCGGCTCGCACCCTCTCCAAGCTATCCAACTCGCGCTGAATGCGCTCGCGCTCGGCTGCTACACGCTCTCTCTCCCGCAAAACTCGCTGCAACGAATCGCGCTCACGAGCTGCTCGCTCCTCCGCCTGCTTTGCCTTGCGGATGCGCTCCTCCTCTGCTCGTTCTGCCGCCTCGCGCTTCCGACGACGCTCCTCTGCGAGAGCCGCCTCTGCGCGCGCTGCCTCTGCACGCGCCAACGAGTCACTCTTCGCTTGTGCCAATGCAACCGAATCGACCTCTACACTCTTCTCCTCCGACTTTACTCCCTTACCGCGTTGCGAGAGCCAATAGCCACCACCAAGCAGCCCCCCAACGATAAGTATAGCCAATATCCACAAGATGCTACGCACCCCCTTTCGACGCTTTGGCGCACCACTTCTATTTGGGGTTGGAGGTGTTGTATTCTCGGTCGAATCTGCTGTATCTGTTATATTGAGCATTCGCTTGATGGTTGTCGCCAACTCCTTACAATTGGAGTCGGAGTGCGCATCAAGCCAGTGCATCTGATTTAGAATCAAACGCATTGCACCAGTCAGCGGAGCATCATCAAGACGATATGGCACAATTGGCTTATTCTCCGTAAAGGCAAGATTTACCTCGCCACGCACCCATTGTGAAGCATTTGAGTGAGATGAAAAGATTAGTACAAATGCCCCACAGCCAATAATCGCTTTGTCTATAATATCACCATAGTCTGCACCACCTGGGATGTCACGCGGAGCTATCCAACACGCAATGCCCATCGACTCTAACGCTCTGCAAACCTCCATAGCAGCAGCTGCGTCGTGCGAAGAATAGCTCAAAAAGACTTTTTTCTGCATAGCTCTCTTAAATGGCCTCTTTTGGCAGAGATATTCTCGCTGCCACTCATCTATTTTTGTTTGTTTATGGAATCTCTATTTATTGGGGTTTAGAACTCGTAGAAATAGACCTTCGCCGCCTTAATCTTGCTGTCATCAATGGCGTGCAACTTAACATAGCCCTTCTCGCTGATAAAGCGAGTACCAACTCTGTCGTGCTGCACCGCGCCGTTGCTGTAGAGGGTGTAGTATCTATTTTTTCCCAACTCAACCTCTATTGCCCCCTCAAACTCGATATCGATAGCCACGCCACCATCTTTCACCCTCTTGTCAGCACTAAACACAAGCGTGTGTCCCTGTGCCAACTCCTGCGGATCAACGGTTACAACCTTTGCAGGGTTGTTGTTTGGATCGGGCATAAGAGAGAAGTCGGAGAGAATCATCGTAGTACCATCGCGCAGAGCATACACCTCGCGTGGAGCGCGATAGACTGACTGCTGCACCTCGTAACCAAGTTCGCGGAACCTCTTGATACGCTCGCGGGTAAGGGCCTCGCGCTGCATTGACGATACGCCCACCTTACCACCGAGCTGTGGCAACAACTCGAATGCGTGGTCGGCATCATGTGGTCGTATAGCGTAAAGAATCAAACACTTGGAGAATGTGCGACACTCCTTCATTCCCTCGATATTTCCTGTGAAGCAAATCCAGTTGTCGCCCATAATCTTCTGAGCTAAACGGTACGACTCGACATATTTCGAGTGGAGCATAGGCACGATATTGTGCCTCTTGCACTCCAACAAAATCTCCTTCAAAGTAGGCACTTGGGTGCGATACTCCGGATTTGACGATGCCAAGACATAATTCTCGCGCAACTCCTTGAAAGTGACATCGCTGACGCGCACCTTCTCGGTCAATTTCGAGTAGTCCGACGCATTGCGGCAGGTACGATTGAGCCACTTGTCGTGCATAATCACCATCTTGCCATCCTTCGTCATCTTCACATCCAACTCGATGCCCATATAGCCGTGACGAGCAGCACGACCAACGGCAGGAATAGAGTTTTCGGGTACAATCTTGCTCCAACATCCACGATGAGCAAACATCTTTGGTAGCGGACTCTCGGTCTGCGCCAACGCAACTGCCGAAATGCAGCAGAGTGACAAAATAAGGGTTAGTAATCTTCTCATTTTTTATCCTGTCTTAAATTAATCTTTCTTGGTTGGGAACTTCACCCCATAGATGAGGTGTTCGAGTGGACGCAAAAAGTTGCGCTTGCCATACTTTGGCGAGTAGACATAGCAGTCGATGGTCAGCAATTTGCCCTCGCGCTCATCGAGTGTGGTGTAGCTGACAAATGGCCCACCCATAAAATCTCCATCGACATCCCAAAATCCTCGCAACTCAATCCACTCTCTGCCGTTAATCTTCACGACTTTGCGCTGCGGCATAAAATCGACATATCCATCATCCTCAACATTTGGGATGCGCTTCACGGTGGTCATATACGAACCATCGGATGGGCCAGGAATGCGTTTTGCAAAGTCGTTTCGCGCCTTGACAAGTGCCTCCGTAGTGACGCTTGCCTTGCCGTTGAACGGGTGAGTGTAGATAAAAAATCCTTGACTCGCAACGGGATATTCGTTCGATACCCAAACAAAATCATCGCTCTCAGCACGGAAGAGGTAGCCATTCGGAACGGCCATCTCAATCTCAAACTCCTCGCGGATAATCTTCTCTATTGCTTTTGCCCCCTGCTTTTTAGCAATTTCGACGGTGCGGTTGCGCTCGGCAATCTCAAGCACCTGCAACAGACTCCCGCCATTCTTCTTGAGATACTCCACCATCGCTGCCTCCGAAGGGCCTTGGAAAGTGAGGACAATCTGCGGGGAGGCGACCACATCGTACTGTGCGAGTATCGCACTCTCTTTCACTTCGGGCGAGCAAAGAACCTTCAGAATGTTGCGGTATGATGGCAGAAGGTGTTTGAAATCGCGCGCTGTGATACGCACAACATCAAACATTGGCTCTGTTTGGTTGAGCATCTCCACTGGAGCCCCAAGCACCGCACGCAACTCCTCGCCGAGTGGCGATTCCCATTCGCGACCATCGCACACGACAAGCACCTCATAGGGAGAGCCTTGCGCTGTCTTTTTTGCCCCCGTAAGTGAACGGAAACTATCACACGAAAAGGCGGAAAGAAGAGTTGTTATAGCAACCAAAGTATTGATAAGACGCTTCATATTTGCAATTATTTATGTCGTAAAGTTATGCATATTTTGTGCAATAGCAAAATTTTTGCAGGAAAATAGCTATATTTGCGGAGGGTTAAAGCAACGAAGATTATGAAGATAACACCACCAAAATTTATACGCCGAATGTTTCCCGATTTGATTTGGCAAATCGAGGACGAGCAGGGTGTCTATCTCACCTTCGATGATGGGCCTACACCAGGTATTACGGAGTGGATACTATCAACCCTGAGGCGATATAACGCCAAGGCGACCTTCTTTGTCTTGGGGAAAAATGTAGAGATGTATCCCGACCTCTACGAGAAGATTCTCGCCGAGGGACACCGCGTAGGCAACCACACCTATTCACACCAGAAGGGTATTGGAATGTCGCTCGAACACTATTTGGAGGATATCGACTTTGCGGCAAGCATTGTGCATAGCAACCTCTTTCGTCCGCCTTATGCCCGTATTACGCCATCGCAACTGCGTACCGTAGCGCAACGATACAAGGTGGTAATGTGGAGCATCGTGTCGCGTGATTACAACCGCAAACTTTCGGGCGAGATGTGTCTGCGAGGTGTGCTTCCGCACATCAAAGCTGGTTCGATAATCCTATTTCACGATAGCGAGAAGTCGTTTGCAAATATGAGCTATGCACTTCCTAAAACACTGAAGCGCATTGCTGAACTTGGTCTTAAATGTAAAGCAATAGAGTTATAATGAAGATTATAGTTGCCATAACTGCCGCAAGTGGTGCAATATATGCACGACAGCTCCTCGAAAAGCTCGCCACAAGCGAGGAGGTGGAGCGCGTGGCTGTCATCTACAGCTCGAATGCCCGCGCTGTTGTAGCACACGAGGGGGAGAGGATGCCTCAATCGCCAAAATTCGAGGAGTACGACAACGACAATATGTTCGCGTCGCCTGCAAGTGGCTCGGCGCGATGGGATGCAATGGTAGTAGTGCCATCGAGCGTTGGAACGGTTGGCAGAGTTGCGTCGGGCGTGTCGCAGAGGCTTATCGAGCGCGCTGCCGATGTGATGCTGAAAGAGCGCAGAAGATTGATTTTCGTGGTACGCGAAATGCCGTATTCGCTTATCCACCTCCGCAATATGACCGCGCTGACCGAGGCGGGTGCAGTGATTCTTCCAGCAACGCCGTCGTTCTACTCGTTGCCGCAGGATATTGAGGCGGTGTGTCAGACTGTTACCGAGCGTGTAACGGCAATGTTGGGATTGTCGGGCGAGCGTTACG
>JAZNHC010000147.1:0-28569 GCA_045576755.1 Alistipes sp. | reverse complement strand
CCGAGAGCTCTTTGACAGCGTGGTTGTATAGGATAGCGACCAATGTCGCCATAAATGTGCTGCGCAGACGCAAAAAGTGGGCGTTCTCATCGCTCGACTCGGTGCGAGGAGACCTGCTCGCAACCTTCGAGCACGAGATTGACCCCTCGGCCGACGAGATTGTGGTGCGACTGCAAAAGGCGATTTTGGCACTGCCCACCAAGCAGCGATTGGTCTTCAATATGCGCTACTACGACGAGTTGTCGTTCGAGCAGATTTCGCAAGCTACGGGATATAGCGTATCGACGCTTAAGACGAACTATCACTATGCCGTGCAAAAGATTAAAGAACAGGTTAGGGTTATTGAAATAGATTGAAAAAATGATGAGTATGAAACAGATGCCGTACAAGATGGAGGAGGGCGCATTGGAGCGTGCAAAGTATCGCGCAAAGATGGCGGTACGCGAGGTGGCACACCCTGCTAAGCAGCGACCACAAAGAGTGCAGTGGCGTTGGGTGCAAGCTGTGGCTATTGCGGCGGTTGTAATAGTGGGTGTCGTAGGCTTGGTGAAGCTTATTGACGAGTTGAAGCCTCTCTCGCCAATGGAGGAGCTGATAGCCGAGATGAAGAGTGCTCCGGATGAAGTTATCAACGAGTGGGCTGTGGATGCAGGCTACTATCTCGAGGACCAAAGTTCGTTGTAGAAAAGTTAAATTGAAATTGATATGAAAAGATTTGTTGTTTTGTTTGTAGCTTTGGCTACATTGTTTGCTCAGGATGCTTTTGCACAGCAGACCGAGGAGCAACGTGCGGCAGCGAAGGCTCGCCGCGAGCAGTTGATGCAGACTCGTTTGGAGTTGTTGAAGGCGGAGTTAAACCTTACCGACGAGCAGTTCGTGAAGTTCGACCCCGTGTATCGCAGATTTCGTCAGGAGATCCAGAAGGTTACCTCATCAAATCGTGATGCGCGTATGAAGAAGGAGGAGATCACAAACGAGAATGCCCTGAAGGTGGTGTCGGCACGTTTGGCAAACGATATTCTCACTTCGACAGTGAAGCAGCGTTATGTCCTTATTTTTGCTGAGGTTATCGAGCCGTTGCAGGTGCTGAAACTCTATCGTGTGGAGGGAAAAATCTCGCGCGAAGCCAACAAAATTATGAAGTATCGTCAGGCTGCGGTGCAGCTCGATGCGAACAAATAGAGTTAACCCTCTATATATAGGTTTGTTTTTTGCGGTGGTGGCTTGTAATAAAGTCACCACTTTTTCGTTATATTTGCACCAAAATTCAACGAGATAGAGATGAATATGCACTTTACTGGAATAATTATCGGCGTTGCGACCTTCTTCATTATCGGTTTGTTCCATCCGATTGTAATAAAATGCGAATACTATTGGGGAGTGAAGAGTTGGTGGGTATTCGCCTTGGCGGGTGTTGTGGCAACGGTGGCGTCTTTGCTCGTTGCCGATGTGCTTTGGTCTACGCTTTTGGCGGTTGTGGGGGCCTCGTCGTTTTGGAGTATCAAGGAGCTGTTCGATCAGCGCGAAAGGGTCCGTAAAGGCTGGTTCCCGAAAAATCCTAACAAGAAATAGGTCGATAAAAGAATGTTTGTAGCGGCGATTTTCCTACTTTCGGCACTCCTCGTATGGTGCGATTGGGTGGCATACAAGCGATATCTGCGCGATTACAATAGAGGTTGGTTGCGCTATTTGCTTGTGGCATTGCATGGTATAGCCAACCTTTTGCCCTATGTTGCCGTGAGTATAATGTGGTTATTCGAATTGCCGAGTATGGCACCCGTGATGTGGTTGCTTACTATTTATACTGTAGCTTCACTATCGCGATTTGCGCTCTATGCAGGCATACTTATCATCAAAAACCGATATCTGAAATGGGCTGTAGGCTCGATACTCTGCACGATTGTTGCTGTGGTTCTTCTTGTCGGTGTGGTACACACTCGAAAGGATATCACAACCAAGCGTGTCGAAATCGAGTCGGCTCGTCTTCCACGCTCCTTCGACGGCTACCGCATAGCGTTCTTTTCGGATCTGCATATCGGCTCAATGACATCGGTTAGTAGTATGTGTAACGAAATTGTTGAGCGCATCAACTCGCTCGGTGCCGACCTTGTGGTGTTTGGAGGCGATTTGGTGAATGCCCGCTACGACGAACTTACTCCTGAGGTGGCTGCCATTTTGGGTAGATTGAAGGCGCGAGATGGCGTTATTGCCGTCTTGGGTAATCACGATACGGGAGTATATGTCCGCGATACGGTAGCTCTGCCTATCGAAGAGAATACCCGCTTGCTGAAGGAGCGAATCTCCTCTATGGGGTGGCGAGTTGTGGATGATGCTACGGAGCTGCTGGTGCGCGAAAATGACACCATAACGGTTACAGGAATAGGCTTTTCACGCGAATTGTTGGAGCACCGCCACTCGGCAAATGTTGCCGACTCGCTTGACCTGCAACCAATATACCGAGGTGTCGCCGACGATAAGTTCAATCTTACCATTTCGCATATGCCCCAGCTGTGGCGCAAGGTGACGGCACTCGGTTATGGCGACTTGGTCCTTTCGGGTCATGTTCACGCTATGCAGATGAAGTTTCGCATTGGGGAACACAGTTTTTCGCCGGCTCGAATAATGTATCGCGAGTGGAGTGGTCTTTATAGCGAGCGAAATAGTCATCTGTATATAACGGATGGCGTAGGAAGCGTAGGCTTCCATCTTCGTATAGGAGCACCGCCCGAGATTACCGAGCTGATACTTCGACGAGCCGATTAGAAGAGCTACTTCGTACAGCACCGACACGAAAAACGATTGAGTGATGAGAAAAATTTTAACTCTTTTTTACGTGTTGGTGATGACGGATGCGGTGGCTCAGACTACCTATCTTACATTCGACGATGCACTGCTTGTGGGGTTTGATCACAACCCTGCAATGGTTGCTGCCGACTTTGCCGAGCAGGCGGCACATCGCGAGCGCCAGGCCGCCATCGGGCTCTTTATGCCGCGCGTCACGGTCAAGGGCGCATATACTCACTTTCGTAAGGATGTGAAAATCGATCTGAACGACCTTAAGGTTGGCTTTTCGGGTGCGCTTGGCAACATCCTCTCCAATCCCGATATCACATCGGCTCTTGCACCATATCTGCCGACCATCCAAAGTGGACTTTCGTCACTCTTGGGTGTTGATTTGTCGTATACATTGCAACGCAGAAGCACCGCGCTTTTAGGTGGTGATATCACCTTGCCGATATTTGCCGGAGGAAAGATATGGACTGCAAACCGAGCTGCCAAAATAAACGAGGAACGTACGCAATTACAGAGCCGTCAGATGCGGAGTGCTTTGATTGTGGAGATGGTCGAACGTTACTTTGGTGTGGAGTTGGCAAGACGCGCAGTCGCCATACGCGAGGAAGCGATGTCGGTTGTGGCACAGCATCTGCACGATGTTGTGCTACTCGAGAAGGAGGGTATGGCGGTAGAGAGTGAGCGACTCTACGCGGAGTACCGCTTGGCGGAGGCGGAACGAGATCTGCAGCGTGCGTATCTACAACTCGAAACCGCGCAGCAGGCTTTACAGACCTCGCTCGGTGTCGAGTGCTTATATACCCCTTCATCGCCTATGTTTATGCTCTCCGCGATAGAGTCGTTAGACTACTTTCGCGATATGGCAATATTGAACAATCCGCAAATTGGCGAGATAGGCAGGGTGCGCGAACTTGCACGTATGAATTTGCGTCTGCACAGAGCCGATTTCTTCCCCGAGGTTGTGGCTATGGGCGGAATGATATTTTGCGACTACCAACTCACCTCCTTGGCCCCTCGAATGGCGGTGGGTATTGGCCTCAATTTCAAGCTTTTCGACGGATTGAGCCGAGAGTTTCGCTATTCGTCGGCACGTCTGCAACTGCATAGAGTAGCCGCGCTGGAGCATAAGGCCGAGCAGGATATTCTTCTCTTGGTCGAAAAGTACTATAACAGAGTACAATCGGTGCTCGCTACGGTAGCAGCGGTGGAGCGTTCCGAACGCTTTGCCGAGGAGTTTTTGAGAGCCAAGCGTACAGCCTTCCGCGAGGGTATGGCAACATCAACCGACGTGGTGGATGCAACGCTGAACTTCTCGCGTGCAAGGTTGGAAAGGGTGCAAACGGCCTACGAATTCGATGTGGCTTTGGCGCGACTATTGGAGGCTTCGGGGGTGAGTGAAACCTTTACCTACTATATGCATAGCAGTGAGGCGCAGCCTGTTTTATAAATGAGAATAGTGTATGAAAAAGACAAATATTTCGCTTATAGTTGTGTTAGTTCTTCTAATTTCGATAATCATCTTTATTGGCTACCGATGGGGTAGAAGTGACAAGGTTGTGATGCAGGGCTTTGTCGAGTCCAAAACGTTACGACTTGCCTCCAAAATAGCAGGTCGCATCGACAAGGTATTTGTCGAGGCGGGCGACTCGGTGAGCAAGGGTGATATGCTGTATGTGATATCCACGCCCGAACTCGATGCAAAACTTGCGCAGGTCGAGGCCGTACTGAGTGGCGCGAAGGCGATAGATAGTAAGGCAAATGCCGGAACGCGAAAGCCTATTGTTCGATCCGCTAACGATATGTGGCAGAAGGCGAAGGTCGGAGTCAGACTCGCAAATCAGACCTTCGAGCGCGTGCAACGCCTATATAAAGAGGGCGTAGTGTCGGCACAAAAGCGAGATGAGGCAATAGCTGCTTTGGAGGCTGCGCGAGCTACGGAGCGTGCAGCTAAGTCGCAATATATGCTGGCCGTCGAGGGTGCTTCGCGCGAAGATAAGGAGGCTGCAGCTGCGCAGGTGCGCCAAGCTCAGAGTGTTGTCGAGGAGGTCGAGCGATATTTAGCCGATAGGGTAGTCTACGCTCCGACAGATGGTGTTGTGGAGAGTGTTGTTGCAGCCGAAGGCGAGATTGTTGGCAGTGGCTATCCTGTGGTTACTGTCACCGAAAATAATAGTGCTAAAGCTATCTTCAATATCCCCGAAACATACTTGCCGCAGATTGTGCGTGGCGAGCATTTTGTAGCGGATGTACCTGCCCTCGGACAAAAGCTCGGCTTCGAGGTGGTATATATAGCTGTCGAGGCGGACTATGCCACACAGAGCGCAACATCGGCACGTGGCGATTTCGATATCCGAACCTTCGAGGTAAAGATGAAACCCTTGGGCGACGATGTGCCGTTGCGGGGTGGAATGAGCGTTATAATGGAGTTGCGTAAACCCTCTAAGCAATGAGAATAGGTCGATTATGGCAGGGTGTCGCTGCTACTGTCAATCGCGAGATGGAACGACTACTCTCCTGCGCAGAGTATCGAGCTGTTGTGTGGTGGTTGCCTTTCGGGGTGATAATCTTCTTTGCAATCTTTTTTTCGCAGGAGGTCGTCGGAGCTTTGCCAATTGCGGTTGTCGATGAGGACCACTCCTCCTTGTCGCGCAAATTGATATCGATGATTCGCGCTACGCCTCAGGTATCACTTGTCAAGGAGGTTGATGACGTAGCTACGGCATATACCGAGCTGCTGCAAGGCGAAGTGGTGGGTGTGGTTGAGATCCCCGATGGCTTTGCCGATAAGGTGCTCTCGGGCGAGAGTGCCGATGTGATATTCTACGATTCGGGGACAAACATCTCTACAAATGCCCTCTCGTCAAAGGGAGTGCAGACGGCAGTCACCACTTTCGGTATGGGGGTATCTCTTCAGCGTGCCGAGATGAGCGGCATGCTGCCAGATGAGGCGTTGGCGCAGGCTATGCCGATAGCCTTCACCTCATACGGCCTGTTTAATCCCTGGCTCAACTACGCCTACTATGTAGCACCCTGCTTTTGGGCAATGGTGTTGATTATAGCGGCTATGCTCTCCACCATATATTCTGTTGGAGTAGAACTGCGCTATGCTACATCGGTTGAGTGGTTACGCGGTGCCAATGGTTCACTCGTTGTGGCACTTATCGGCAAGTTGGCTCCCATTACACTCCTTCAGTGGCTTTTAGCCATGGTAGTCGGGGCTATAATGTTTGGGGTGTTTGAAATGCCTATGCGCGGAACGTGGACGATGCTTGCAATGGGAACGATGTCGCTTATTGTGGCGTATCAGGCGGTGGCACTATCTATTGTCGCCCTTACCGCCTCGTTTCGACTTTCGCTGTCGCTCGGAGGGGGCTACTCGGTCTTGGCATTTACCTTCTCGGGAGTGACATTTCCGACGATAGCAATGTTGCCGGTGGTGCAACCATTTACAATGCTCTTCCCCTATACCTACTTTATGGAACTCTATATTGATCAGGCGGTGCGAGGTTCGGCGTGGTGGTGGTCGATGCGCGAGATAGCGGCTATGCTACTGTTTTGTATCTTGCCACTGTTGTTGTTCGGGCGACTGAAACGGGTGCTTATAAGACGTAAATATTGGGGTAGGTTATGAGGCTTTTCAAGGATATATGGCTTGTTACGTCGGCTGAGTGGAATAGTGTTTGGCGCGATGAGGGGGTTGTGCTGATTGTGGTATTTGCTCTCTTCATCTATTCGATACTTTATTCGGTAGGTTATGGTGGCGAGGTGCTTAATGAAGTGCCTACCGCAGTAGTCAATGGCGACAACGGGGCCGTAAGCCGCAGACTTGTCGAGATGATCGATAACTCGCCCAAGATCTCTGTGGTACATGAGGTTGCGGATATGAATGAAGCGGAGATGCTCTTGCGAGAACGTAGGGTGTGGGGTATTATTGCCATATCACCGAACCTTGATAGCGATCTGCTTGCAGCACGACAAGGTCGTGTGGCAATACTTGGCGATGCAGGCTATTTCTTGGCGTACCGTGAGGTGGTGGAGGGTGCAGTATCGGCTATCCGGACTATAAATGCCGAGATTATAGAGGAGAGAAAGGGGCGGTACGATCCCCCAATCATGTTCGAGCAACGCAACCTCTTCAATGCCGATTTGGGCTATGGCGTGTTTGTGATGCCCGCCATAATATTGCTTATAGTTCAGCAGACGGCGCTCATAGGTGTTGGTATGCTCTCTGCTACGCGACGTGAAAGGGGTGAACGTTACTCCTCTGAGTCACCTTTTGTCGTTACGATTGGACGTACCGTGACCTATATGGCTATCTATGCTCTGACATTGGGATTTGTGCTGACGGTGCACTACACGTTATTCGATTACCCGATGCGAGGTGCGTGGTGGCGATGTGTCGCGGTAGTGGTGCCATATCTGTTGGCGGTAGTACTTTTAGCGCAATCTGTTGGCGCGCTCTTTCGTCGCCGCGAGAGTTCGGTGGTGTGGCTCTTGTGGCTATCGATCCCGTTTCTGCTTGTTAGTGGAGTGTCGTTGCCGTTTCAGGCATTTCCCAAGTGGCTTTATATAGTTGGTAGGGCAGTGCCGAGTTCAGCGGCAGTCAATGCGTGGATAAGGGTGCAGAGCATGGGTGCATCGCTCGCTGATGTCGCTCACGAGCTCACTCTGCTGTGGCTTCTTGCTGCCGTGTATGGTATGTGTGCAGTGGTTGCCAATCGCAGGTAATAGGTGCAAAAAAGGGCGTATTCGCTGATGTCGAATACGCCCGTTGCAATTTTTACCAAGCGATATGAAAGTTCACAGGCAGTGGCTTGTTAGCTCCGATTTGGAAAGTCTCGGCGTAAAAATTGATATCCACCGACTTCGTAGACTCGTCCATCAATGGTTGTTTGTTATCAACCTGAGCCAGACGTGCGCGAACCGTGAATTGGCTGAATGGTGGTAGCTCGATATAGCGACGATACCAATACTTCTCCGAGCCGGGAGCTTTCGAAAGACGTACCGGAATACTCGAGTTGTTCACGATGGTAAAGAGTACCTGCTTCGGTGTAAACTTAATATCCTTAACCTCGACACAAGCCTTGAAGAGCTGGGCTAACTCCTGCTCGCGACCATATACCATACCCTCGGCAAAGATTGCGGTGCGTCGTGCATCCATAGCCTCGCGAATACTCTCCTCTGTGCGCTCCTTTGCAAAGACGAGAGTCACAACGCGGTGACCACCATTCTTGTAGTCGATCTGTGTGAAGAACGGCTGATGTTCGTCAGATGCACCGATGATTGCGAGATTGTGCTTCAAACACCATTCGTGAGCCTCAGGCGAGTAGCCACAAGCACCATTATATACCTCGATAGCATCCATCAAACCCTCCTTAATGAGCTTTTTGTGTGCAGGCCACATAATGGTCTCGTTAGGGGCGTGCTTGCACCAATGCGGGTGGTTCCACATGAGGAACGCTCCCTGCTTGCGAGCTTCGCGCAAACCGCCCTCCATGGCGAGTACGTTGTCGTGATCGTTCTTCTCGGCTGCGGCACAAATAGCTTTGTTGTCTTTTACGAAGATGCAGTTGAAGTGTCCCGGAGGCATACCGCGAGTGATCTCGCCACCGTGAATTACGATAAGATCAGATCCTTTGGCAGCCTTCCTCGCCAACTTGTAGGAGGTGTTCTGGTCGCACTTCGAGGTGAAGTAACCCGACTTAACCATCTTCTGATGACGCGAGTCGAGGTGGTCGGTAATTGTCAGAAAGTCCAACCCCTCCCAAATTGCCTCCTGCACGCGGGTTGTAGGCCATACCGGAGCATCAGAAAATACGGTGTGAATGTGAAAATCACCCTTGAGAGTCTTGTATCCCTCAACATCGGGAACGATAATCTTGTTAGGCGTGTTTGCCGATGCGGTAAATGCCATCAGCAACAACACCAAAAGTGAATAAATCTTTTTCATAGCGTTATATGATTTAGGTGTAATCTCTTAGCAAAGATACAAAAAAATATGGTGTCACAAGTTTTTGACACCATATTTTTTTGTCTTGTCGATACGACGATTATCGTCTTGGTCCGTACCAACCACCCGACGATGTGCCTCGGTTTACACCCACCGAACCACTCGACTCCTTGTAGTTGTAGTCCGACATTTTGGTCGAACCCTTCTTGCCGAAGTGGCGGAGGTTGTATACGAACTGTACCGAGAAGTAACGTCCGATACAGCTGTTCCAGGCATTCTGCGTATATCCCGAACCTGTAGTGCGGGCAAATGCGGTATTCTGGTTGAAAATATCGTTTACTCCGATTTGTACCTCACCGCGCTTGTTCTTAAATACCTTGCATCCGAGGTAGAGGTTGCACAAAACGTAATCCTCGTTGTACTTGTTGGTGAAGCCAAGGTATTGCACATACGATACTGCAGCGGTCAAAGTCATACGCTTGAGGAATGTCCACTTGATATTTCCGTTCACCGAGTGGTTGAAATACTCATTCTTGGCAGTCTGACCGATGGTGTTCCAAGCTTGGTTGTATGTTCCACGCCACGATACGGTGAAGTCTACATTCTCCGAAATGTTACTACCGAGTGTTAGCGATGCGTCGTAACCGATGTTGTTTGCAAGGTTTGTCTGGTAGTTGTGGTTAATGATGTTCTGCAACACATTGCCACTCTCCGGAGTGATGTATATAGCCGAAGGAATACGGTTGTACGATACACCTCCCATAATATTGAGGTTACACTTCATAAACGACAATGGCAAACCGAGCGATACGTGTGTACGTGCCGAGAAGTATCCGTCGAGGTTCTCGTACGAGGTCACCTCCTTCGGAGTATACTTCTCTGTGCCGTTGGTCGGTACATCCTTGTCACCGAACTTGTCAGGCAACTCCATACCCGTTGTATTGTTCCAAGTCGAAGTCGAGATGTAGTCCTGCTGGATCTGGGTGTTGAACATCCACATAAATGTAATGCCCTTCTCTACCTTCGAGAGATTGTAGTGAGCCGAGATGTTGTGAACAAAAGCAGGGTCGAGATTTGTGTTTCCGACACTGATATATTGCGGATTTGATACATCAAAGATGTTCTGCAACTGCGACACCGAAGGGTTATCTGTCCACGAACGAAGGAATACGCGCAAGGTGTTCTCCTTGTTGAAAGCTACGTTTGCCATAGCAAAATACATGAAGTCGTTGTAGCTCTTATCGATCTTGTCACCCTGTGCTCCCACGATGTTACCATTCAACTCCGAACGCTGGTATTGAAGGTTTGCTACGATGCGGTTCTTACCTTTGGTGTAGCGGAAACCAGGACCCAAACGGTGTGTCCAGAAGCCACTCGTGTACTTCTGTGTCATATTAGGATTTACTACCTGACCGCCCCAATCGCTATTGGTGTAGAATGTGTTCTTGTCATTCATCTCGTTCTCATAGCCCATACGATATTGGAATGAGAACTGCGACGACTGTGTGATAGGCTCGTTGTAGGTCACGTTCGCGCGTACGGTGTACTCCTCGCTCGGACGGTGGATGTATTGGTAGAGAGGCGTGTAGAATAGCGGGTTGTTAGCCATATCCTGCCACGACTTACCCTCTCCAAAATATTGATCGTACACGTTGTTATACTCCGGATCTGAGTATGGCAGGCCATTTGCCTCGTTAGCTGCGGTGCGCTGCTTGCGCTCGTTGTTCTGATAGTTGAAGCGACCATCCACGGTGAGTGTTCTGCCGGGTTTGCCGAGTTTGGTGCGCAACTGCAAGAATTCGTTGAAGTAGTATGCGCTCTGTTTGCTCCAGCTATACGAGTTGGTGTATGCCAACGACTGATGTGTCGAGCCCTCAATCTCCTCGGCATCTTCGTTCTCGCCTATGGTGTAACCCAAAGTGGTCGATTCAGGATTATTTGCCTGGAACGAGAAGTATGTACGCGACATCAACGAAACGTTGCGCGAAATTCTCCAATCGAGTCGGGCATTGAAGCGTGCGTTATAGTTCAACGTGTTGGATATGCCCTGCTGATACATGTAACCGATAGGCATAGGGGCCTCGTACCAACGCTCTGTGCGGGAGTTGTTGTCTGTGTCGGTGTGGTTGAAGAATAACGAGCCTTGGAACTTAACATTCTTCTTGCGACCCCACTCGTCCGAGTAGTTTGCACCGATCGAATTGACGAGAGCAATACCGCTCTGAGGACGTACCATGTATGCACCTACGCTACGACGCATACCACGACCTCCGCCTTGACCTGCACCACTCACACCAAGGATGTCCTCGAACGAAAAGTTCTGCTGATTGACGTTGTTGAAGAGTCCGATCAGCGATACGCGTGCGTCTCCGTGGAAGAAGTTTACGTTACCACCGACAATCCACTTGTGGCCCTTTGCCAACTCGTCGCTCGAGTTTGGCTCGTAGCCATATCCGGCATACATCTTACCGAACTGGCCTTGACGCATATTCTCCTTGGTGATGATGTTGATAGCCTTGTAGCCCTCGCCATCGTCCATACCCGAGAATTCGGCATTGTCGCTCAACTTATTGAAAACCTCGATACGGTCCACAGCCTCTGCCGGTAACGACTTAATAGCTGTATTGACATCCTCACCGAAGAACTCCTTACCATCGACAAAGATCTTCTTAATGGTCTCGCCCTGCGCTTCAACCGAGCCATTGTTGATGTTGATGCCCGGCATCTTCTTCAACAGACCCTCGACATCGGCATCGTTAGCCACCTTGAAGGCACCTGCGCTGTAGCTCAAGGTGTCACCATTCTGCGATGTACGCAGTGCCTTGGCGGTCTTGACTACAGTCTCAATACGTTCACTTGCCTCCTTGATCTTAAGCTTGCCTAACGATTGATTAGCAGACGAAACCTTGAACTCCTTAGTTAAATCCTCATAGCCGATGAAGGTTATGACCATGGTGTAGGCTCCATACGACAAACCAGGCATCGAAACGAAACCGTTTGCTCCGGTGGTGTAGTGTCGTTTGTTGTTTGGTTTGGCAGTTGGGTAGACCTCGACAACTGCACCCGGCAACCCTGTGTTGGTAGCCTCGTCGATAAGTGTAAAAGTTACCTTGCCTGTCTGCGCAAAGGCAGATACGGCAAAGGCGATTGTGAAGATAAAAACGATTAAACGCTTCATTATTTGTGTGGTTTTTGTTTGCAACTTGTGGGTATTTGCACGCCTTGCACTGACGCACTTACTTTAAAGCCACGCAAAGGTAGTGAATATAATTGATTATATTCAATAAATATCAGTGAATTGTCGTAAAAGGAGGTTGAAATGACTATATTCCGTTTTGAGTCAGCCAACTCTTGAACTCATTGACTCGCGCTTTCGGGATTATAATACGTTCGGGAGTCTCGATTATGAGGTTTAATGCGAGTCGGCTGCCGAACCATACCGAAATATCTTTCACCGCTTTACGCGAAACGATAAACTGACGATTGGTGCGGAAAAAGTGGTCGCTTGGCAACTTCGATTGCAGGGCTTCGAGCGTCAAATCTATCTGATATCTCTCACCCTTGAAGCAGTAGGCTGTAACCTTCTCTTCAAAGGTGTGTAGGAATGCGATATCTTCGCTCTGCAACGGAATAATCTTGTCGCGGAAATGAACGAGGAATGTCTGTTGTTCGACCTTGTGCTTTTGTGCTATATCCATCACTCGTGAAGAGTAGTCGCTTCGCTCGGAGGTTGTCAGGCGTTGCCACTTCTCGATGGCGTGACGTACGCCATCCTCGTTGATGGGTTTGAGCAGATAATCGATGCTATTGACCTTGAATGCCTCGATAGCGTACTGATCGTAGGCGGTAGTGAATATGATTGGTGCCGCAATATCCACATTGTCGAAGATGCGGAACGAAGCTCCGTCGGCAAGGTGTATGTCCATAAATACAAGGTCGAGCAAAGGGGCAGAACGAAAGAATTCGACGCTATCGACCACGGTGTCGATGGTGGCAACAATCTCGACATTTTCACACACTTTGTGAAGTATGGCAGAGAGGTTCTGCGCAGCTGCGGTCTCGTCTTCGATAATAACTACTCTCATAGGTGCTATTCGTTAGGTTTTTCAAGTGGCAGACGTACGGCAAATATCTTGTCGTTGTCGATAATTTCTATCTCGCGATTGAGCAATAACTGATAACGGCTGTTGAGGTTCGAGAGTCCGACACCTGTGCCCGGATTAGGCTCGAGCATCGGGCGTTTCTCGTTCGATACTACCAGATATCCATCCTCGGTGTAGATGCGTATGCGGAAGAGATTTTTACTGCTTATCGTGTTGTGTTTTACAGCGTTACCGATTAAAGGTTGGAGCGAGATAGGTGGAAGTTTATAGTCGAGATAGTCATCTTCGATCTCAAAATCGAAGTGAATCTTGTCGGCATAGCGAATCTTGAAGAGGTAGCTGTAAGCTTCGGCAAATTGTATCTCCTCGCGCAGTGCTACAAAGTTGTTGTTGGCTCCGTTCTGCGACAAATAACGGAAGGTGTACGACAGTTGGTCTATGTAGTTCAGTGTGCGTTCCTCGTTCTTTTCGCGCACCAACATCGAGAGCGATGAGAGTGAGTTAAAGAGGAAGTGAGGATTTATCTGACTTGCCAACATATTGTACTTGGTGGTGAGGTTCTCGTTGCGGAGCATCTCGTTCTCGAGCAATATCTGCTGCTCGCGATATACGAGTGAATAGATGCGCGAATAGAGCACGATAACCGCATATACAAATATCGTTTTAAGCACCACTACAAACTCCACTATTTGTCGGCTCTTGTATACCGGAATGACCTCTCCGGTGTGCATCAGCGGTACAGGCGAAACGAAGTATGTGGCAAAGGCTATGATGAGGCAAATAGTGGCTCGTGTGAGGAATTGTCGCCAGGTGGTGTCGCGCCCCTTTGTATTCATAATTACCAACATCAGGAAGGCAAGCACAAAGTAAAATACAAATTGGTAGATAACAATTTGCCACTGCTCTGTACCTCGGTATAGGGCTCCGTAGTTGAATTTCTCTCCGTTGCGCTCCAATACGCGACGCATAAAGAGGTGTGTCGCCTCGAAATTGGTGCGTTCCGCCGCCTCGACCTTCAGAATGTCACCGTCGGTAAGGTTGAGCCAATGCAGTTTGCGGTGATCGACATATACGCTATCTCCTGCATTACTCACTACGTAACCAAATCCGTCGCCCTTAACGCTGAGTTCGCCCTCGATGATTACCGATACAGCATCTTTGTCGCGACTTGAGTTTGTGCGACGGTTACCCGACTCGGTTTGGTTTGTAACGAGTAGCAGCAGATACGAGAAGTTGCAGATAAGGCTGACAACTATCGCAACAAATATCTGTCCGATGTATGGCGAACGACTTTTAAGACCCTTTATCATAACCTCTTACTCTTTGTCCTCATACCACGACGCATACATATGGTAGTCGCGTGCAATACGTCCGATAATCTCCTCGCGCTGAGTAGGTGTCACCTCTTTGACCTTCTTGGCAGGGACGCCTGCATAGACCGAGTTCGGTTCTAACTTGGAGTTGGAAAGTACCAATGCATTTGCTGCGATGATGCAACCCGATGCCACAACTGCATTATCCAAAATAGTGGCACCCATACCGATAAGACAGTTGTCCTCGATTATCGCGCCGTGAATTGTGGCGTTGTGTCCCACCGATACATCGTTGCCGATGTGTGTCTGCGATGGGTGCGGAGAGCCGTCGTACAAGGTGTGGATGACCGTGCCGTCCTGAATGTTTGTGCGATCACCTATGGTAATCTTGTTCACATCGCCACGCAATACCACATTGTACCAAATAGACGAA
This sequence comes from Alistipes sp., assembly GCA_045576755.1. Classification (GTDB taxonomy): domain Bacteria; phylum Bacteroidota; class Bacteroidia; order Bacteroidales; family Rikenellaceae; genus Alistipes. The sequence continues at coordinate 13,977 of JAZNHC010000147.1, read as the reverse complement.
TCTTTACCTATGGTAACATCGCCAATCAATACCGCTGTCTCAGCAACGAATGTTCCTTCGCCCACCTCGGGCGTATGATTTCTAACCGATTTAATATATGCCATTCCTTTGAAAATTAAAAATTAAGAATTATTTTTTTCTGCGGAACTCCCTAAACTCCCTAAATTCACTACTAATTACTTACTACTTATTAGTGTTTCGCCTCCTGCCAATAGCTCTCCAATTCGTCGAGCGATGCCTCACTTACCATTTTGCCCTGCTCGGCTACGCGCTTCTCGATATGGTTGAAGCGACGAATAAACTTCTTGTTTGTAGCCTCCAAGGCGTTTTCCGGATCGATGCCGCTCTTGCGACATGCGTTGATAAGCGCGAAGAAGAGATCTCCGAATTCTGCTTCTAACTTATCCATGTCGCCACTCTGCATCTCGACTTCGACTTCGCGTATCTCCTCGTGAACCTTATCCCACACCTCGCTTGCCGAATTCCAATCAAAGCCTACGGCAGCGGCCTTCTCGCTTATGCGGAAAGCCTTGACCATTGCGGGCAACGAACGAGGAACTCCACCCAATACGCCACTCTTGCGAGCCTTCTTGCGAAGTTTCAGGGCCTCCCAATTCTGCTTTACCTCCTCGGGCGACTCTGCAAGCACATCGCCATATACGTGAGGGTGGCGGTAGATTAGTTTGTCGCACACTCCGTTTGCTACATCTGCCAGGTCGAATGCGCCCTGTTCCTCGGCGATCTTCGAGTAGAATACGATGTGGAGGAAAAGATCACCCAACTCCTCCTTGATGCCATCCATATCGTTGTCGGTGATGGCATCCGCCAACTCGAAGGTCTCTTCGATTGTATTGTTACGCAGAGAGTGAATGGTCTGCTCTCTATCCCATGGGCACTCCACGCGCAGGCGGTTCATCACCTCGATAAGTCGTGCTGTGCCTTCCAATTTTTTCTCCATATATGCTATTATTTTCAGCAAAGATACAACAAAAAGCCTCTACTTGATAACCAAAGGTTGAAGAACAACCTTCTCCTCGGCATCGCTGATGTGGTCTGCAACGAGACGAATTGCGTGTATCAGCTGGTTCTTTTTTGGCCTTATAACGAAAACTCCGCTATTAAAATTGCCTGCGTGAACGAATGTCTCACCATCGTAGCATACCTCGATATGTCCCTTGTAGATGATACAGCGGTGCAGGTGCTCGTATCCGTTGCGGATTTGGATATACGACGCTTTGAGCGGCTCCTCGAAGCGGAATTCGAACCAATCGCCCTTCTTCGCGCAACGTGTGGTGTAGGCTGCCCCTTTGTACGATGCACACATCTCGGCATTGTGTCGAGCGTTGAATGGCATCGATGAGGTGAGAACCACCTTTGGAGTTCGCGACTTGTAGAATGCCGGAGCTCCGACTTCGTTGCTGTAGCCTGTCATGAGTCGGCTCTGGAATGTGACATAAGGTGCGAGTTTCGCATCAAGTGGTACCTTGTACTCGTATGACCTATTGTTGCGAATATCTTTGTAGAAGATCTTCGAGCCGTCATTTACTGTTACGAATATCTTTCCGTTATCAATCTTTACCTGCGGTGTCTCGAGGCGGAATGTAGCACTCATCGCGCGCAACTTGTGGTAGAAGTTGCCAATCAAGACCTTTAACATATCGTCGTATGAGCGACGCTGCTCGCTCCAGGCAACCTCCGACACGGCAAATACGCGAGGGAAGATCATATACTCCAAATAGTCCGAGAAGTGTCCCTTTGGGTTGATGTTCTCCAGGTAAATTTCACCCCAAAATGCACCCTCTACACCTACAATATTCTTCATCTGCTCCTCGGTAAATCCACCGATGCTGAAGTTGAAATTGCACAACTTCTTCAAGTCGAGACCACCCGAATAGGAGCGATGTCCGCGCTCGTGGGTCGATTGACGCTTGTCGAGATAGAAGAATGTCGAAGGCATAACGATAGTAGGGTAGCCGTTCTCGATGGATGTATGCCAGCCCCTGCCGTGATGTCGCCATCCGCATACTAAGGTCGATTTTGGTAACAGACCACCCTTTACTGCCTCGTCCCATACGACACTCTTGCGGTTGTATTTGGCAAGAATGTCGGTTACGCGATTTATAAAGTATTGCTCGAGCTGGTTGCCATCTTTGAGCCCCTTCTCGCGCATTAACTTTTGACAATCAGGACATGGGTCCCACAACGAAAACTTAACCTCGTCACCGCCGATATGGATATACTCCGACGGGAATATCTCTACCAATTCCTTGATTATATCCTCGATAATAGCGTAGTTCGACTCCTTTGCCACGCACCACACATTACGAGTGTCGATGCCGTTGGTCTGCGATGTGTCGGGGGTGTAGTTGCAACGAATGGCAGGGTGTATAGTGCCCAGCGCCTTGCTGTGTCCCGGCATATCTATCTCGGGGATAACCTCAATGTTGCGCTCGGCAGCATACGCTACGATATCGCGTAACTGCTCCTGGGTGTAGTAACCGCCATACTTCTGGTTGAAACGGCTATATATTGGGTGGAGCGGAGAGTCGCCACCGCGGAAGCCTCCAATCTCGGCAAAGTGCGGGTACTTCTTTATCTCGATGCGCCATGCAGGATTGTCCACCAAATGGAAATGCAACTTGTTGAGCTTGCAGTATGCCATATAGTCGATTACTCGCTTAACTTCGTGAACAGGCTGGAATGTACGTGCCACATCGAGAAGAAAACCGCGATAGTGGAATTTCGGAGCATCTTCGACCTTTATGTACGAAACCTCCATAGGTAGCTGTGCGCTCTTGGTATAGATGGCGTGCGGTAGGAGTTGCAGCAGTGACTGTATACCATAGAAAACGCCACCATAGTCACCTCCGCAAATCTCTATGCCATCCTTGTTTATCGAAAGGCGATACTCATCTTTGCTGAACTCGCTATTGATGAGCAGGCGTATCGACTCGCTTTTTTTGCCCTTGGTGCGCTCCAAGGGGAGATATAGACGAAGATAGTCGGCAGCCTTCTCGGTGCCCTTGCTGCACACTATAGCCGTGCGCTCGTCGATGACAAAGCGTCCATCGCCCTTGACAAGCGAGCGAGGTTGAGGTATAATATCGGTATAGAGTGGAGCAGGTGGAGTAGCGACAACCTTTGTTGTGTCTGTCACCTTGTCGTTTTTTTCGATTGAGGCGTATGTCTGTTGCGAGAAGAGCAACGCAATAAGAATAGATATAAATTTCATTCTGTTAGGCTATTATTTTTGCAAATATACAAAAACAAACGGAAAGCGAAAAACGGAAAACGGAAAACTTTAGTTAGCCATTAGTTTTTTTAGTAAGAACTATTAAGGACTTTTCTCTAAATTCCCTACTAACCATAAAACAACAAGAACACCCGCGTTGTGAGGGTGTTCTTGCTATCGTGTTGTTCCGACAAGTGTGAGCCCTTAGTTCATACTTGGCAAGAACGAATACTCCTTAGAGTAGTGCAGGTGCTGCTCAACGTAGTTTGCAGGGTACGAAACCTTTACGTCTACAATCTTGTCGCCCTCCATAACCAATTCGTACTCAGGGTTTACGAAACCTCCGTAAGGCTCGATATTGAGTGCATAGTAGCGCTCGCGAACCTCCTTGTGGAGCTCTGGATCGATCTTAACAGCATACTTCTCGATCAACGCCTTTCCTGCCTCGAAGTCGCCCTCCGACTTGATGCGCTGAATCTCGCGGAGCTGCTCACCGAAGATAGCACGCAACTTGTCAAAATCGTTTACTACGAGGTAGCGCTTGCCATCCTTAACAACCCACTCGATAACGTTGTCAGCCTTGCCCAATTCGATAGCCCACTCCGAGATGAGCTTGCGGTTACGCATGTGTGCCTGCTCGACATCTTTGCCCAACTCGATACGCGAAAGCTGTGTCATAGCACCGTTCATCACATACGACGAGTACTGTGCCTTTGCTACGTCGAGCGAAGGGATAAGACCCAACTCAACCATCTTCTCGTCACCGAGATAGTAGAGTGCGAAGAGGTCTGCGCGAGTCTCCTCGAGAGCCGACGAATATACGCCCAACTCGGTGCCTGTAGTGCCCGGAGCCAACTGACCCGAACCGTGACCAAGACACTCGTGAAGGTCGGTGTGGAGGTCATCCGAAAGCTTTCCGAACTCCTTCATTCGTGCGCGATCCTCCTCGCGGAGTACGAACTCCTCCGAGAAACCGCCACCCTGAGCAGCCTTCTTGTATGCGTAGGTGATATTGTCGATGGTTACCGACTTCGAACCGTGCTCCTTGCGAATCCAATCGGCGTTAGGAAGGTTGATGCCGATAGGGGTTGTAGGGTAGCAGTCGCCACCGAGCATAGCTACGGTAATAACCTTTGCCGATACACCCTTAACCTTCTCCTTGCGGTATGCAGGGTTGATTGGCGAGTGGTCCTCGAACCACTGTGCGTTGTCCGAGATGATCTGAGTACGGCGGCAAGCCTCCTTGTCGAGGAAGTTTACAACCGACTCCCACGATGCCTTGTAGCCAAGTGGATCGCCATAAACCTCGGTAAATCCGTTTACGAAATCGACGTTCGATGTGGTATCCTTAACCCACGAAACGTTGAATGCATCGAAGTCGCGCAAGTCGCCCGACTTGTAGTACTTGATCAAGAGACCGATAGTGGTCTTGAGTGGCTCCTCAGCAACAGCTTCAGCCTTCTCCAACCACGCTACAACCTGCTCCAAAGCCTCGGTGTACATACCGCCAACCTTGTAGGTCTGCTCGAAGATCTTGCCATCCTTCTTTACGAGCTTCGAGTTCAAACCGTAAGAGATTGGGCAAGGATCGTTGCCTGCCTTCTTAATCATATCGTTGTAGAACTTCTCTACCTCGGCCTGTGTAAGACCCTCGTAGTAGTTGCCAGCCGATGTTGCGATAACATCTGCACCCTTGGTCTGGTTAAGACGTGTTGCGTAGAGATTCTCGTTGAAGATAGCCTCCAAAATAACCTCCTTCTCCACCTGCGACTCAACACCGCACTTATCCCACTGCTCCGAGAACCACTCGCGCGAGAACTCAGGCTTGAACTTGTCGTTCGAGTAGTGGTGGTGGATACCGTTAGCCAACCACACCTTCTTCAAGTACTTCTCCATAGCCTTGAACTCAGCCGACTCCTTGTCGCCCTCGAATGTGGTGTAGATCTTCTCCAAAGCACGACGGATGGTGAGGTTGTACTTGAAGTTCTGATCGAAGAGAATGTCGCGACCACACTTTGCAGACTCTGCCAAGTAGTAGATCAAAATTTTGTCGTTGAGCGACTGATTCTCGAATTCAGGCACCTCGTAGCGGATAATTTTGATGTCGTCAAAACGGTCCACAATCCACGGTTGCTCCGTGCTTTGCTCCTTGCACGAAGTAAGTGCCATTGCAATAATTCCCATTGTTACAAAAACGATTTTTTTCATAGTATACTTATATTTATTTAAGTGTTGCGTCTTTCTATTTCTCGGCATATCTCTCGATGCGGTGGAAGAGGATGTAGTTCGAGTTGTGCTGATTGTCGGCATTTCCCTCCTCATCTTCCCACGCAGTGCGGATAACCGCTACGATATCTTCGCCATCAAACTGCCAATCGACATACTGCACACCGTGATACAGAACGTCCGAATGGGTGACGATTACTCGCTCCTGTCTCCACGTAATTAAATCCTCCGAACTGCATAGAGTCAGCGTGTTGCGCGTCTTGTCGTTCTTAATAACGAGTTTGTCCGCTTCGGTAGTATTTGCCAAAGTCCAATATTTCGCAGTACGTTCGTCGTAACGTATAGTGAACTTCTTAGCACCGCCGGGGAAAGGCAAGAAGCCATTCTCTGCATCGAACGAAATCTTCTTTCCGTTTGGCGATACCTCTATGCGTGCGCACATCTCCTCGCCTGAGCCCTTACGGGTATTCACACGGAGGATATTTAGCAACTGCTTGTTGGCTTTGTCGTAGACGATATTACCCTCTAACCATCCTCTGAAATCACCTTCGAACCACGAAGGGTCGGAATAGAGGATGTTCGAGCGTCGCCAGCTCTTCGCATCGAGCAGATCGGCATTTACGGGAGCCGAAAGTACCATTGCCGAGTAGCGTCGTCCCCATTTGCGAACTCGATGTGTGGCATATTCAAATGCTTTCCAAATGCGTCCGTTGTGGACCATTACGGGTGTTGGGGCGGTGTGGTATTCGCCCTCAATGATAACTCCGTTTGTACTGTTGTAGGGCTCGGTCCAACTCTCTCCATTGTCGCTTGATTTGCGAAGCACTATGTTGCCGTGATGACGACACGTGCCAAAGATATATACCTCGCCCTTGTGACAGAACAGACTCGACCAGAATTGACCTCGGAGAGTCTCCGTCTTGCGCCACGACAGACCCCTGTCATCCGATACGAAGATCTCGGTAATAGCCGTCTCGAACTCCTTGGTTTTGGGACCAAAGTAGTCGTGACTTGCCACATAACGACCACTTGGCAGGATGCAGATACTTGGTGAACCAAGATATTTGCCCTTCGATGCGGGGCTATGGTTGATGACAATACCCGGCAGATCGGCCACTTGTGCCGATACGGATAGTGCGGTAATAGCCAATATTATTATGCCGAATATTCTCTTCATTATCTCTTGTATTCTCAAAATTTTAGTATCCGAAGATCTCCTCTTGCGAGAGATATTTTATCTTGCCAAGCGAACGGATATACTCCATATCGAGATCGTTCTTATCGCCCAAAATGCAATAGGTGTACGAACGACCCTTGATGAACTCTTGCTGGAATTTCGCTACATCATCCATCGAGAGCGACTGCACTCCCTCGTATACGGTCTTGCGGGGGTCCTCGCTCAACTGCAGCTTCTCATATTCGAGGAAGTCCCATAAAATATCCGATTTGGTTACTCGCTGACTCGCCAAGTTTGCTAAAAGACCACTCTTCGACAACTCGAATGCCTTCTCAGAACGAGGCATATCTTCGATAATTTCGTCGAACGCCTCGATAGCCTGCTGCACCTTGTCGTTCTGCGTAGCTATGAATGCGTAGAAGTAGTAAGGGTGGTGTGGCACCTGACCCCTTGCAAGGTAGGTATACGCCGAGTATGCCAAACCGCGTGCCTCGCGCATCTCTTGGAATACGATAGCATTCATTCCGCCCGAGAAGTAGTTGTTGTAGAGCTCACCAACGGAGAGTTGCTTAATGTCGAATGTATCCTGCTTGCGACAAGAGTACTGCATATAGTAGATTTGCTTTGCATCGTACTGCGCAAAGAGAACATTCGAACTCTTAACCGGTTGCGGTGCCAGCGGTTCCGACTTCAGATCGATAAGATTATCGCCGATGTAGTGTGAAGCGTAGATGTTGCTGACAAGGTCGGTAATGGTCAGTGGACCATAGTACAATATGCGATGATTGATTTTTGAAAGTTGCTTGATATTTTCGAGCAACTCCTCCGAGGTTATGGCCTCCAACTCCTCGTTCGATAGGGTTTTGCTACGAATAAGGTCGCTACCATAAAGACAGTACTGCTGCAGTGCGCGGAAGTTATCCTGCTGCGATGCCTTGGCATTGATGCGCTGCTGCTTGATGTCGCGCTTAATCTCGTTCAAGATTTTCGTGCTACCCTTCGCCTCTCTCATATATCTGTCTACTACGAGCATCGCACGCTCCATATTCTCGTTCAGTCCGCTGATCGATATGGTGGTTTGCGTCGAGCCAACATTGATACTGAACGAGCATGCCAAATCGTACAACTCGCGTTGAATATCCTCGGCAGACTTCTCCATTGTACCAAGTAACTTCAGATACTCGGCTGCCAATGCCATTGTCTTTACCGTTGTTGTACCAAAGTCGTAGAGGTATGTCAGCTCGAACAACTCGTTTACGAAGTTGCGCTTGTGGAGAACCTCGACACCACTCTCCAACATTGTGCGACCCAGGTCGTGGTCGTAATCGATGAATACAGGAGCGATAGGCGATACCTCCGACTGCTGAATGGAGAGGAGATAGTCGCTCTGCACATCGCGGTTTGCCGATATCGGAGTGATTGTCGGTTTGTCTATCTTCTTCTGCGATGCATCCTCGCCCTGACGCTTGTAGACTACGCAATAGCCCTCTGCCGACATGTTGTGGTTAGCCCAAGCAACGATATCGTCCTTGGTGATTTTGGCTGCTCGATCCAACTCGGTAGCCACATCTTCCCAATCCTGGCCATTGATAAATGCAGCCTCCATCTTATATGCGCGTGCGAAGTTGTCCTCCAATTCAGCCATCTCGCCACGACGATAGTTGGCGATGATGGAGCGAATAAGCTTATCGTCGAACTCACCATTGCGTAACTTTGCAGCCTCGGCCAAGAGCAAATCTCGCACCTCCTCGAGTGACTGTCCCTCCTTAGGCTCGCCAATCAAAAGAACCACACCTGCATCGGCAAGATACATCACACCGCCATCGGCACCGAGAACCTTCTGCGCCTGCAAAAGATCGGTGTCGAGCAATCCGCAAGTGCCGTTTGTGAGTACCGACGAGAGTACCGAACCCACCAAACTTCCCTTGCTCCTTGCCCCTTCGATAGGCCAGGCAATAGCCACGCTTTCGCTCTCCAAACCAAAAACCTCGGCCTCTTTGATCTCGGTCAGACGGGTCGGCTCGTATTTAGCCATCTTGGGAAGATTCTTGTTTGGCTTGAGCGTACCGAAGTATTTGTCTATAATTACTATCGCTTCGTCGGGATTGAAATCACCCGCCATACATATTGCCATATTGTTAGGCACGTAGTATGTTTCGTAATACCTCTTTATGTTGGTGATTGACGGATTTTTCAGATGCTCCTGCTTGCCGATTGTGGTTTGCGTTCCGTATGGATGGTCGGGGAATATGGTGGCAAGAATCTTGTCAATCTGCTTGCTGCCATCTCGCGTGAGCCCCATATTGTACTCCTCGTATACTGTTTCAAGCTCGGTGTGAAATCCTCGGATTACGGCATTCTCGAAGCGCTCAGCCTGGATTTTCGCCCAATTCTCAATCTGATTTGACGGGATATCTTCCACATAGTTTGTCTCGTCGTACGATGTCCAAGCGTTGGTGCCGTCAGCTCCTATCGCCTGCATCAACTTGTCATATTCGTTCGGGATAGAGAATTTTGATGCCTCCTGCGATACACTGTCAATCTTTGCATAGATTGCTTTGCGCTTAGCCTCGTCGGTGGTTGCGCGGTAGACCTCGAACAGGCGCTCAATCTCGTCGAGCAAAGGCTTTTCGGCTTCGTAGTTCTGAGTGCCAAATTTGTCGGTGCCCTTGAACATCAGGTGCTCGAAGTAATGCGCTAAACCGGTAGTTTCGGCAGGATCATTCTTCGAACCTACACGTACGGCAATCATCGTCTGCAAACGAGGTTGAGCCTTGTTTACCGACATATAGACCTTCAATCCGTTATCGAGTGTGTAGATGCGGGTGGCGGACTTATCGCCCTCCACCGATTCGTAGCGATATCCACACGATACTGCAAGTGTCGCAACTGCGGCAACTATTATCAAACCAAATCTTTTCATATTGTTTATGGGGGTAGAGTTAAGGGTTTAGTTTTATGTTAGTCCAAATTTAGAACATTATTTTCCAAACCTCGACTACAATGTCAATTGTCATCCACATCGCAATAGCGAGTTTGATGCCCGTGCCGACAAAGAATGAAAGGAATGAGCCTAAGCCGCTTTTGAAAGCCCTCTCTTTGTCCTCCTTGTCGTAGATCAACTCGGCAACGACTGCTCCGATAAATGGGGCAACAATAATTCCGACGGGACCGAAGAACATGCCTGCAATAACACCTGCCATAGCACCTCGCTCTCCTGCCTTTGTGCCACCAAATCGTTTGGTCATATAGGCTGGAAGCATATAGTCGAGAACAGATACTGCGAGTGTCAGAACTCCGAATGTTATGAGCCATGCAACCGAGATCTCGGCACCCTCCACAAAAAAGAGGCAGAGATATCCTGCATAGACAAGCAGTACGCCGGGCAAAACCGGTGCCACACAACCTATGCAGCCCACAATACCGAACAGTACTGCCAGAACAGAGAGTAGGGTATTCATCTTACTTTACAAGTTGGTTGGTTGCTGTGTCGGGGAAGATCACATTTGGCTCGAACGACTTTGCCTCCTCGAAGTCCATAGCTGCGTAGGAGATGATAATAACCACGTCTCCGACGTTGGCCTTGTGTGCTGCTGCTCCATTCAAGCAGATCACTCCGCTACCCGCTTCACCAGGTATGGCGTAAGTCTCGAGACGCTCGCCATTGGTTACATTCACCACCTGCACCTTCTCGCCACGAATAATGTTTGCTGCCTCCATCAACGCCGAGTCGATGGTGATGCTGCCTACATAATCAACATTCGCCTGCGTAACCTTTACGCGGTGAATCTTCGATTTCAATACTTCGATTGTCATCTTATTTAAGTTTAACGTTGTCAATCAATCTTATTTCGCCCGCCTGTACAGCGATGCAACCCTGCACGCGATCCGAGTCATTCCACGACTCGACGTTCTGCATAGTGAGTGCATCAACTGCCGCAAAATATATAACCTTCAGCAGTTCGTTCTTCTCGACCTCGGATGTTACCCAGGCGGTGAGTTCTGCCGGCGACATCTCTCCCACCTTTGCCTGAGCTGTGCTCAGTACCTCGTAGATGTGGGGTGCTGCGGCACGATGCTCGGGTGTGAGCAGAAGATTGCGTGACGAACGCGCCAAGCCATCGGTGTCGCGGATGATAGGGCAGTCGATAATCTCAACCGAGAGATTGAGTTGCTTGACCATTGCGCGAATTACGGCAATCTGCTGAAAGTCCTTCTCGCCAAAGTATGCGCAAGTCGGCTCAACAATGGCAAAAAGACGTGAAACAACTTGTGCCACACCATTGAAATGTCCCGGGCGGGTTGCACCCTCCATAACCTTGTCGATCTGACCAAAGTCGAATTGACGGGTGTCGGGTTCCGGGTAGATCTCCTCTACCGAAGGGAAGAGTACTAAATCTACTCCTGCCGCCTCGAGCATAGCTGCGTCAGCCTCGGGGGTACGAGGATAGTTGCGAAGGTCGTTCTTGTCGTTGAACTGCGTAGGGTTTACGAATACGCTGGCTACAACTACGTCGCACTCCTTGCGAGCACGCTCTACGAGCGAGATGTGTCCCTCGTGCAGTGCACCCATCGTAGGAACAAAACCTATCTTTTTTCCGCGGCACGCTGCGAGCTCTTCGCGCAATGCCTGAACTGTTGAAACTGCTTTCATCTTTTGGGTAAATATAATTGTGGGCGCAAAAATACAAAAATAAACGGAAAACGGAAAGCGTAGAACGGAAAACTTTTAGTTTTCAATGACAACGAGTGACAGCGAATGACTCTAAAAATTAGTCATTAAGCAGTCAAATACCGCACTATCATTCATTGCCATTGTTAGTTATTGGGAGTTATTACCTTTGATAACCACTGATAACTCCTCCCTTAGCAGTAAGTCTCCACGTCCTCTTGCGAAATGGTCTTACCTCCCAAAACCACCAGGCGCTCGATGATGTTGCGTAGCTCGCGGATATTACCACTCCAACGCCTCTCGGACAGCTTCGTAATGGCTTCTGCATCAATCTCTTTGGTTGGTATATGATACTCCTTGCAAATAGTCGTTAAAAAATGTTTTACAAGTATCGCAACATCACCCTTTCGCTCTCTCAAAGGTGGCACTTTTATAAGGATTACACCAATGCGGTGATAGAGATCCTCGCGGAAGTTTCCTTCGCTAATTTCGTGTTCGAGATCTTTGTTCGTGGCGGCTATGACGCGAACATCCACCTCGATATCCCTGTCGCTACCTACGCGCGAAATTTTTCGCTCCTGCAACGCCCTCAATACCTTCGCCTGAGCCGATAGCGACATATCGCCAATCTCGTCCATAAAGAGTGTTCCTCCGTCAGCCTGCTCGAATTTTCCTTTGCGCTGTTTGATTGCCGAAGTGAAGGCTCCGCGTTCGTGACCAAAGAGTTCGCTCTCGATCAATTCCGATGGTATAGCGGCACAATTTACCTCTACGAAGGGTGCGTCGGCACGTTTACTTTTACAGTGCAACCACTTGGCGACAAGCTCTTTGCCTGTTCCATTTTCGCCCGTAATAAGTACGCGTGCTTCGCTCTGTGCAACCTTGTCGATGAGTTGCCGAACATGGATTATTGCATCCGATTCACCCACTATCGGCTCTATGGTGTGGCAGTCGTTGTTGCTGCGCTGATGTGTAGATTTTGTGCGAGGTGTTGCGATGTTTTCGACGGGCGGAGGTGCAACAGCTTTGCGAATAGATTTCAGCAGTCGGTTCATATCGATTGGTTTTGTCAGGAAATCGACAGCTCCGTGCCGTACTGCGTCCACAGCCGAGTCAATATCGTTGTTTCGTGAGAGTATAATAAAGGGTAAATTGGTCTCTGCCAAACCCTCTGCCGAGTCGGATATAATAATGTCGAACGATATCTTTTCGCACATCTTGCGTGCCAGAGCTGCACTTTCGGCACCTTCGGTTGAGAAACCTTCAAATTCCAATCTTTCGCGTAGATTATTACGCATACTTCGCGATTGTTCCAAAATTAAAACTTTTGTCATTTTGCTATTCTCTAAAAAATATATATTTTTGCATTCGGAAACTGCATCAAAGGTAGGCTTTTTGCTCGATACCGCATAACAGTGTATGATGGGTGAGCGCGAGGAGATTACGAGCCTGAATATCCTATTCGGAAGAGCCGGATAAAGTGTGATTCTGCCTATTCGGTACATTAGTGCAGTGTGCTATTTTTAGAGAGTATAATAACTTCTATATGAATAAGAATTACAACTACTTACGCCGTCGTTTAATGATACCTGAGTATGGCCGCCATATTCAGGAGATGATTGACTCGTTGCTCGAAATCGAGGATCGTAACGAGCGTACTCGTCAGGCAAAAGCGGTTATTGCTGTTATGGGTAACCTCAATCCGTTGTTGCGCGACACGGCAGACTTTACCCATAAATTGTGGGATCACCTCTTTATAATGTCGGACTTCAAACTCGATGTGGATAGCCCGTATGCACTGCCTACACGCGAGGATTTGGATGTTAAGCCCGAAAAGTTGGAGTATCCGCAGAGTAATATTTCGCATAAGCACTACGGCAAAAATATTGTTCGCGTGCTTAATAGACTCAAGTACGAAGATATCGAAAAAGCTGAGGGAGAGTATGTAAATGCTTTCAAGTATATGCACAATAAGAGTTCGGAGTACAATCAGGAGCATCCGACAAGCGAGATGATTGCAAACGATATAAAGATTTTGACCGAAGGCGCTATAAATCTTGATACAGAGTGGTTGAAAAAGGTCGAGATGGAGCATAAATCAGCCTCTTCGCACCAAAAGGCAAAGCGTCAGCAACGGCCTCAGCAGCGACAGCAGCAGAAGGGTGGTCGCAAAAGTGTGCAGCGACACAATACGCAGAAGTAGCAGTGCGTTATTTTTCTGGAAAAAATAGAGACAGACTCAAACAACGAGGTATGAAGATTTCGATACTAAAAATATTGGTAGCACTGCTTGCCGTATCGGCATTTGCGGGTTGTAGCAACAATGATGTGCGCATTCTGGGACGATTCGTGGGGTTGAACTCCAAGATGGTATATCTCGAACAGATGTCCGCTTCGGGGCAGAGTATAATCGATTCGGTGGCTCTCGATAACGATGGCGCGTACCAATTCACAATAAAGAATGTTGCGCCAACACCTTCGCTCTACAATGTTATCTACAGCAATGATCGCATTCCGTTGTTCGTGTCGCGAGGCGAGATTATCGAGCTAAATGCAATGGGTAGTGCATTGGCGAACTATACGGTAAGTGGCTCTTACGAGTCGGAGTTGTTGCGAAAATTCAACAAAGAGTATCTAACGGGACAGATTGCTCTGAATAGCATTATGCAG
>JAZNHC010000146.1:0-5625 GCA_045576755.1 Alistipes sp. | reverse complement strand
CTTTATAACCCTTGTTGCTGCGGCTATTTTGGTGTCGTGCAACCCTGCAGATAGCGATGGCGGTGCAGAGCTGCAAAACGCTGGCAAGTTTGGCACTCTTCTCTTTGGCGAGGAGCAGATACCTGTAAATATGGCAAAGGTAACCAATAGCGAGGATTGGCTTTTGTTGGTTATTTCGCCACTTACCGATGCATCGCATTTGACCACTAATGCAATTATTGGTTTGAAGCGAGAGTTGCTGGGAGGAGAGGTGGATATAATGCACAAATATTGCAATGCGGACTATATTATCGTCTATGAAGACCCGCAGTGCTACTATGCTCCATTTCGCCCGTTGCAGTCGGGAACGATTACGATGAAGATGGTCGGCAATAGTCTTAGTGTTGAGGTGGATGTGGTACTCTACGACGGTACGCCGTTGCGGTATTCGCAGGATGAGTTACCTATATAGTAGAAGCATAGTGGAGAGCTGTTGAGGCTCTCCACTTTTTGTTTGCTATTTGATATTTACGATATATCCGTGTCCGCCACAACCCTTACTAACGGTGTATTGAACGGCACTCTTCGAGAATTGCGTCTTGTAGTAGAAGTGGCAGTGGCCCGTGAGGATGGCTTTCAGTTGCTTCTGCTTCTTAAGCCACTTGCAGAACTTTAGCGTGGTCTTGTCGGCACGCTGCTGCACATTGCGATTGCGCCACTCCTCGCCCGCAGGTCGCTCCTTGTGATAGTACTCTTCGGTAATGTGGCGCGGAACACCCGTTAAGCCTGTAGCCTTCGTCTTGTTGCCTCGCTGTATGCGCTCGCACATATCTGGCGTATAGAGCGGATTGTGGCACACCATAATGGTTGGCAAACCCCTCTTCATCTCCGCCTTCATCTTGGCAAACTGCTCCTTCGAGAATTTGTAGTAACCATTGTCGAGCGTCACGAAGTTTACGCCATTAACGACGCGCGAGTGGAATGTCAAATCATTTGGATATGCCGCCTGCACCTTGTCGTAGCTCTGTGCGCGGTAGGCTGCATCCTCCTTCGCTTCGCCTACATAGAGCGAATATTCGTGGTTGCCAGCGCAGACAATCCAATCGCCCTCGCTGAAGATATCCTTCGCACACTCAAGATTCTTCTGACTCACGAAGTCGCACATATCGCCCGAATGGACAATAATCATATTGTTCTCTTTGGCGTACTCGCGGTGTGCTCGCAACATAGCCTCCGAGTTGTGAATCTTCTTACTGCGTCGAGCTGCGAGTTTAACCTTTCGCGCACCGTCGCGCTCGTCGGCAAGAGTGAGGTGCGAGTCGGAGATATGAAGCACCGAGAATGGTTTTTCTGCCCCTGCATCAATCTCTATTGTGCGCAGCTTTACGGTTGCTCCGTTGTGGGTGTAGCTTACCGTTTGAGCAGACACGCTTGCTACAAAAGATATTGCAGCAAGCGCGTATACTCCACATAAAATGGAATAAATAGTTCTCATAGTCAGAGATTTTTAGTGGCAGCAGTGGTCGCCATTGCACTCGCCCTCGCCGCAGTGGTGATCCTCGCCACAACCCTCGCAGTGGTCGTGGTCACAACCGCACGAGCAACCGCCCTTTGGAGCAAGATCCTCAGGAGTTACATCGCGTACCTCAACAACCTCTACATCGAAATTCAAGGTCTTACCAGCCATTTGGTGGTTGAAGTCCATGATGATAGTCTCCTCCTTAACCTCACGGATAATACCGTTCATACGGTGTCCTTCAGCATCGCTCATAGGTACAATATTGCCCACGAAGAGCATCTCCTCTACGACCTTGCCGTCAATCATAAAGATTGTCTTTGGCAACTCCACGATAGCCTCTGGAATCAACTCTCCGTAGCCATCTTTTGGCTCCAAAGTGAACGAAACCTTATCGCCAGGCTCTTTGCCGATAAGTGCGCCCTCGAACTTAGGGAGCAACATACCTGCACCGCATACGAACTCAAGAGGCTGTCCCTCTGGATTCTGATCTGCAATCTGACCATCAACGGTAAGAGTATAGTTTACCGCAACAAATTTTGTGTTCTCTACTTTCATAATTTACTATAATTTATGTTATTGTTATATGTCTTGTCGTTCTTCGTTGTTATACCCTTGCTTAATGGTGGAATTATGAAAGTAAATTATTCCATTTCTAAAATCCCTCCAAACCTCCCTTTGCAAAGGGAGGCTTGTCGCTACATAGCCATTTTGGCTACTTCGCTCCATTAAGTTTGCCTATGATTTAAGTTATTACTATCTTATTGACTTTGTCTCTTTTTGGACTTTTATCCGTTAGCTTTTTATCGCCGACAAAGATAGTGAAATTTTGTGAAAATTAGTGTGTAATCATTTTTTTTGCACTTTTCGTAATAAGTTACTATATTTGTGGTGCACTCACTTATAGGATTGCAGACATATTTTGATGAAAGTGTATTCGCTTTTATCCTTGAATGGGAATCTAGTAAATTTCAAATATCACAAGGAGAGCAACGCACTCATCACTTGTATTGGTGTATTGGCACTCTCATTGCCCTATACCTACCAGTACGGGTGTGGGGTATTGTTTATTTGTGTTCGGGTTTTTCCACAACCTTCGTTCAGATAGACGAATTGGCTCCACACTTTCTTTGTTTAGTTAAAAGCCTTTCAGGAGCAAAGGGCGGAAAATACATATTGTTATGTTTTATAGCGTATGTAAAAGCTGTTTGCTACTATTTTTTGCACTTTTCGTAATAAGTCACTATATTTGTGGTGCAGTCCACGAGGATTGCAGACATATTTTAGTGAAAGTGTTTCGCTAATTCTTAGAGATGAAATTTGGCGATTTTAGGACAGTAAGAATAACGAATACTTACATCACTTGTATAGGTGTGTTTTGTGGTATAGTCTATGCTAACTCCATACCTTGCAGGTGTGGGGTATAGTTTATTTACTGTCGGGCTACGCCAAATGCCTATTTCTAGATAAACGAATTGACTCCACACTTTCTATTTTGTTAAATGCTCTTTTGGAGCGAAGAGCTTAAAATCTATGTTACGATGTTCTACGCTGTACATGAAAATGGTATGGTGGATATGAAGTTGGAGTTTGAGAGGTTGCACAAATCCGGAAATATACTCTTCTTTGCCGAAAGCCATAACGACTATTCTTATTATACGTACTATTTCTTTATAGATATTAACCTCCAAAGAGTTCAACTAACACTAAATGGGTGTAAATTAAACTGCATTATTCGACATTTTGAAGACAATATTCCCTGTATAGAGTTTGAAATTGAATCACCTAATTATGGCATCGAAAGAGTAGAGGTATATAGGCAGCACCCTCTGTTTCCATTCCATCTATCCCGCACTGCCGATATCATTGGTACAATAAACAAGTTTGGGTACGAGGCGTATCGTAAATATGATTTGAGACTAAAATAGGGTGTGTCCAACAGGTTTTTGGACACACCCTATCTTACAGCAATTGCTTTATGATGTAGTTCTACTCCTCATTCTTACATACGAGATTGCGGTCGCCATAGCCGTTGTCAATCTTCGTTACATAAGGGAAGAACTTCGAGCGTGCAACCCACTCCAACGGGAAGGCTGCCTCCTGTCGAGAGTATGGATGCGACCACTCTCCTGCAAGCTCCTCGGCGATATGCGGAGCGTTGGCAACCACATTGTCAGCCTCGCCATTGATAGCCTCGGCCTCGCGCTTAATCTGAACGAGAGCCTCGATAAAGCGATCCATCTCCTCCTTTGGCTCCGACTCGGTAGGCTCAACCATCAGCGTTTCGTGAACAGGGAACGAGAGGGTTGGAGCGTGGAAGCCGTAGTCCATAAGTCGGTGTGCCACATCGCCACAATCTACGCCATAGTCGCGCTTGAAGTTGGTCAAGTCGAGAATCATCTCGTGGCCTACACGACCTGTTTCGCCCGAATAGTAGGTGCGGAACTCATCTTTAATTGCCGAAGCCATATAGTTGGCATTTACGATAGCCATCTCGGTCGCCTTACGCAAGCCATCTGCGCCGAGCATCTTGATATAACCGTAGGTGATAGGCAACAAGAGTGCCGAGCCCCAAGGCGATGACGATACGGCAGTAATACCCTCCTCGCCACCGGTAGCAACAACCGAGTGCGATGGGAGGAATGGTGCGAGGTGCGAAGCCACGCAGATAGGACCAACACCCGGACCACCGCCGCCGTGAGGCATTGCGAAGGTCTTATGGAGATTCAGGTGGCAGACATCCGCCCCGATAAAGCCCGGATTGGTCAAACCAACCTGTGCATTCATATTTGCACCGTCCATATATACCTCGCCACCTGCATCGTGGATAGTATCTACAATCTCACGAATACGACTCTCAAATACGCCGTGTGTCGAAGGGTATGTTACCATCAAGGCACACAACTCCGAAGAGTACTGCTCGGCCTTTGCCTTCAAATCATCGACATCGATATTTCCATGCGCATCGCACGCTACGGTAACAATCTTCATTCCAGCCATTGCTGCCGAAGCAGGGTTTGTTCCGTGAGCCGAAGCAGGTATCAAGACGATGTTGCGATAGCCCTGACCGCGACTCTGGTGGTAGGCGCGGATAACCATCAAGCCCGAATACTCGCCCGCAGCACCCGAATTTGGCTGAACCGTGCAAGCGGCAAAGCCTGTGATGGTTGCCAAGTTGCGCTCCAACTCCTCAATCATCTCGGTATAGCCCTCGCGCTGGTCGGCAGGAGCGAAGGGGTGGATATTCTGGAAGCCCGACAAAGATAGTGGCTGCATCAAAGCGGCTGCGTTCAACTTCATAGTGCAAGAGCCGAGCGAAATCATTGAGTTTGCCAGCGAGATGTCGCGCAACTCCAACTGCTTGATATAGCGCATCAACTCGCTCTCCGAACGGTAGCGGTTGAATACAGGCTCGGTCAGATATGCCGACTTGCGAGCCATAAATGTTTGAGGCTCGGTGATGTGATGCACCTTTTTCTGCTTTCTGCCCTTTGCCTCGGCAAAAATTGCGATAACCTCCTCTACCTCCGCAGGGGTTGTTACATCGTCAAACGACAATCGCACACGGAACTCCGAAGGGTAGTAGAAGTTTATGTGATGCTCCTCGGCTCCCGACTCCACAACCGAAGCCTCTGCCTCAATATCGAGTGTGTCGAAGAAGTTTGTGCAGGCGAGTTTATAGCCGAGTGCCTCAATACCCTTGGCAGCGGTCAAAGCCGAGAGGTGGGCAGTGAGGGCTGCACGGCGCAAACCCTCTGCTCCGTTATATACGCAGTAGAAGCCGACGATAGATGCCATTAGAGCCGATGCGGTGCAGATGTTTGATGTTGCACGCTCACGCTTGATATGTTGCTCGCGCATTTGGAGCGACATACGCAACGCGCGACGACCAAGTCTATCCACCGAAACACCGATAATACGTCCCGGCATATTGCGCTTAAACGCCTCCTTTGTAGCCATATATCCTGCCGAAGGACCGCCAAAGCCCATTGGGCAACCCAAACGCTGGGTAGTACCTACGGCAATATCTGCGCCCCACTGTGCCGGTGCTGCGAGGAGTGCCAACGAGAGCAAATCTGCATCTGCGGTTACGAGTGCGCCTACGGCGTGTGCCGCAGCGACAAAGTCGG
>JAZNHC010000145.1:0-8910 GCA_045576755.1 Alistipes sp. | reverse complement strand
TAAAACATTTCCGGTTTTTGAAGAGTATGAAGGAAGATTTATATAGTGATATTCGTCCCTACAATGACGACGAAATCCCTGCAGCATTGGAGCGCATCGTAAACGATCCGTTCTTTGTTCCAGCTGTAAACTTTGCTTTCCCAGAGGCAGATATGGAGCGTATTGCCGAGGTTGTACGCACCTGCAAGACTGTAGACCAGATGCAGGAGCGAGTAATGTTGAGCATTATCAAGCGTATCATCGATGCAACAATAGACAACTTCACCTCGTCTGGCATCGAAAATATCGATAAAAACAAAGGTTACCTCTACATCTCCAACCACCGCGACATCACCCTCGATTCGCTGCTGTTGCAGTACACCCTCTTCACACACGGGCTATCGACAACGGCTACCACGTTAGGTGACAACTTGTTGCGTTCGCAATTCATCATCGACATCTGCCGTATAAATCGTGCCGTGCGTGTTATTCGCAAAACCGACGACATATCGCCACGCGAGTTCTTGCAGAACTCACAGCACCTCGCCGAGTACATTCGTTGGTACATCTCACAGGGTAAATCGATGTGGATCTCGCAACGTAATGGCAGAACCAAGGATGGCATCGATGCCACAGACCAGGGTGTATTGAAGATGGTGAGCCTGAGCGGTCCGAACGACTTTGTGGAGAACTTCAGCGAGTTGAGCATCGCCCCTATCGCCATTTCGTACCAATACGAGCCTTGCGACATAAAGAAAGCCATCGAAACTGTCGTAAATATGTCGGGTGGCACCTACCAAAAGGGCAAGAACGAAGATGTAAACAGCATCCTATACGGTATTCGTATGCCGAAGGGCGATGTGAACATCTCGATCTGTGAGCCGATAACTCGCGATGAGCTCGAAGAGTGCGGCAACTTACCAAAAGCTGAAGCATACAAGAGGCTCAAAGAGATTATCGACAACCGCATCTACAAGAACTATAAGTTGCACGATACAAACTACATAGCCCACGACATTCTGCATCGCAGTAAGCAATATGCCGACCACTACACCCCTGCTGCCGTAAAGAAGTTCAAGGGTCGTATGGCGTATGCCGAGGCGCGATTTATGGAATATGGCCTCGACCTTAAGACTGCCCGAAAGGTCTATCTCGGCATCTACGCCGGACCGGTAGACACAAAGATAGAGTAAAAAGAAGAGGTTGAGTAACAAGAAAAATGGTTGGCAAACAAAAGCCAACCATTTTCTATTTGAGAGTATGGAGTTTAGAGAGTTTAGGGAATTTAAGGAAAATTTTTAATTCTCTGTGCTCTGTACTCTGTACTCTATTTCGCAATCTTTGCAACACGACGCTCGTGGCGGCCACCCTCAAACTCGGTGGTTAGCCACTCGTCGAGGATTGCCACAGCCTCCTCATTCGAGATGAAGCGTGCCGGCAAAACCAACACATTACTATCGTTGTGGAGACGCGTGAGGTGGGCTATTTCGGGTAACCAGCAGAGCGAGGCACGCACCTTGGCGTGTTTGTTGAGCGTTATGGCCATACCCTCACCCGAGCCGCAGATACCTATAGCGCGAGGAAACTCGCCACTCTCGAGACCTTCAGCCAGCGGGTGAGCAAAGTCGGGATAGTCGCAACTCTCCTCCGAATGGCAACCATAGTCGAACACCTCAAAGCCTTTGGCCGAGAGGTAACCCGTCAAATACTCCTTCAAATCGTAGCCTGCGTGGTCGCAAGCGATACCAATCTTCTCCATATAGCTCTATTTAATGTTTAATTTGTCGTGTTTGCTCTACAAATATACGAATAATTTGTACATTTGCGCCGCAATGAGGATATTTTTAATCATAGTAGGCTGCATTTCGTTGGCTTTGGGTGTTACGGGAATGTTTCTTCCGCTACTGCCAACTACACCCTTTCTGCTACTCTCAGCAGCCGTGTGGTTAAAAGCATCACCATCTCTATACGAGTGGCTGCTCAACCATAAGGTCTTTGGCGAGTACATCCGCAACTTCCGCGAACATCGTGCCATACCTCTGCGAGTTAAAATCGTTTCAGTATCGCTCGTCTGGCTCACTATCGGCTACTGCATCTTTGCTGTGGTAGATGAGTGGTGGTGGGCGCAGCTGCTGATGTTCCTGCTTGCTGTAGGAATTTCGTGGCACATACTCTCGTTCGCAACACTCAAACGAAAAGCAGAAAACGAGAATTAGGGATTACTCGCCTTTGCTCACTATTTTGCAGCTCGCTTACGATCAATCTCATTCAAGAGAATCTTGCGCAGACGCATCGACTTAGGCGTTACCTCAACGTACTCATCCTCCTTGATATATTCCAACGCCTCCTCCAACGAGAAGACCTTTGGCGGAACGATAACAGCCTTGTCATCCGAACCCGAGGCTCGCATATTGGTAAGCTGTTTTGCCTTGCAGACATTCACGGTAATATCGTTGCTGCGAGTATGTTCACCGATGACCTGTCCCATATATACCTCCTCCATCGGCGAGATGAAGAAGCGACCTCTATCCTGCAACTTATCTATCGAGTAAGCATATGCAGTACCGGTCTCCGATGCGATAATAGAGCCATTGGTTCGCATATCGATATCGCCCATATAAGGCTCGAAGGCACGCAGGCGATGCGACATAATAGCCTCACCAGCCGTTGCTGTAAGCATATTCGAGCGCAAACCTATGATACCGCGCGAAGGAATATCGAATTCGAGGCGCGTACGACCATTCGACGACTGCATATTTGTAAGAGTACCCTTACGACGTGTTGTCAGCTCGATAACCGTACCGGCAACCTCATCCGGGCAGTCGATAGTCATCTCCTCAACAGGTTCACACTTCACACCGTCAATCTCCTTGATAATAACCTTTGGCTGTCCTACCTGCAACTCGTAGCCCTCGCGACGCATTGTCTCGACCAAGACCGAAAGGTGCAACACGCCTCGGCCATAGACAACAAACGAGTCGGCATTCTGACCCTGCTCCACACGCAAAGCCAAGTTGCGCTCCAACTCGCTATCCAAGCGCTCCTTGATATGGCGCGAGGTAACGTACTTGCCATCCTTGCCGAAGAAAGGGGAGTTGTTGATTGTGAAGAGCATCGACATCGTAGGCTCATCAATCTTGATAGGAGGCAGTGGCTCGGGATTCTCGGCATCGCAGATTGTATCGCCAATCTCGAAACCTTCGATACCTACCAAGGCGCAGATCTCGCCACACTCTACCCTTTCAACCTTCTTCTTACCAAGTCCGTCAAACACCATTAAGTCCTTGATTTTGGTCTTTATTTTAGTTACACCGTCGCGCTTTGCCAAAGTGACATTCTGACCATTTACAAGCTCACCGCGAGTGAGTTTGCCCACCGCAATACGACCAATATAGGATGAATACTCGAGCGAAGTAACAAGTAGCTGTGGTGTACCCTCGCTGACTGTTGGTGCCGGAATCTCATCGATAATGGCATCCAAAAGCGGCACGATGCTATCGGTTTTTTCGTTCCACTTATGCGACATCCAGCCCTGCTTTGCCGAGCCGTAAATGGTCTTGTAATCGAGTTGTTCCTCTGTAGCATCGAGGGTAAACATAAGGTCGAACACCTGCTCGTTCACAACCTCGGGACGGCAATTCGGCTTATCCACCTTGTTGATAACAACGATAGGCTTCTTGCCGAGCGAAAGAGCCTTCTGCAGTACAAATCGAGTCTGTGGCATTGTACCCTCGAATGCATCCACCAGGAGCAGCACTCCGTCGCACATATTCAGCACTCGCTCCACCTCGCCACCGAAATCGGCGTGACCCGGGGTGTCGATGATATTGATTTTGTAGTCTTTGTAGACAACCGATACATTCTTCGACAAGATTGTGATACCGCGCTCGCGCTCAAGATCGTTGTTATCGAGTACGAGGTCGCCCGTCTTCGAAGGCTCACGGAGCAGGTTGCCCGCCATAATCATCTTATCGACAAGTGTCGTTTTTCCGTGGTCTACGTGGGCGATGATGGCTATGTTGCGTAGTTTTTGCATATTTTCGCTCTATTTTTTCTAAATAACGCGCAAAATTACGAATTATAAATTAAAAATTGCTACTTTTGTAAAAGTAATCGCAGATAAATTTATGACAAAGCACATCGATGTCACGGGCGGAAGTCGCGTCTACATAGGCAAACTCGAGGAACTTTTAGAGGAGTTGCTGCCACAGAAACGTGTGATCATCATATCGGATTCGTGCATTGACCGCACCCATCACGATATCATTGCTCAGCGTGAGCATATCCTCATCGGTCAGGGCGAACAGGCTAAGAGCCTTCTCACGCTGGATGCCATATATCGCAAGTTGATCGACTTGGGTGCTGATCGTTCGACATTCATTCTCGGTATCGGAGGAGGTATCGTAACCGACATCACCGGTTTTGTAGCATCAACCTATATGCGTGGCGTGGAGTTCGGCTTTGTCACCACAACACTGCTCGGCTCGGTGGATGCCTCGGTCGGCGGAAAGAATGGAGTAAATGTGGGTGGTTTCAAAAATATGGTGGGCGTATTCTCGCAGCCTAAGTTTATCATCTGCGACGTAGCACTGCTTCACACACTGCCCGCACGCGAATTCCGTGCAGGTTTGGCTGAGGTTGTAAAGACCGCTATTCTGGGCGACGCAGAGCTGTTCGAAATGTTGGAAAAGACCTCATTTGAGGAGTTGCGCAACGACGACACACTACTCGAAGAGGTAATACTCCACTCGGTACAGGTCAAGGCATCGGTTGTTGCCGAAGATGAGTGCGAAAGCGGACGTCGCCGCATCCTCAACCTCGGTCACACATTGGCTCACGCCATCGAGAAGTGCACATCAAAGCTTTCGCACGGTGAGGCTGTGGCAGTAGGATTATACCACATAACAAAATCGGCAGTTGTGCAAGGGCTCCTATCCAACACCGATGCAGACCGTATACTCGCTTTGATCGAGCAATATGGCTTCGACACTGCCCTGCCCGTAGAGCGCAAACTACTGATAAAGGCTGCTATGGGAGACAAAAAGCGTATCGGCGACACGCTGCACATCATCTACCCGACCTCGATAGGCAACGTAACACAGAAAATCGTTAATTTCAAGGAGTTGAACGAAATATTATTCTAAGATATATCACCAGATTAAAAAACACTACTCATTATATGAAACAATATCTCGACCTGTTGTCACGCATCAAGAACGAAGGCGTAGTAAAGGGTGACCGCACAGGAACAGGCACGAAATCGGTCTTTGGACACCAAATGCGCTTTGACCTCTCGCAAGGCTTCCCGTTGCTAACAACCAAGAAGGTCTTTTTGAAAGGCATAATCCACGAATTATTGTGGTTCCTTGCAGGCGACACTAACATCAAGTATCTCGTTGATAATGGGGTACATATATGGGATAATGATGCCTACCGCTACTATAATGAGTTGTGTGTTCGCGAGGGTGTACTGCCCGTAGCTATGGAGGAGTTTCTGCGAGCCGCTCAAGAGGGACTCGACTCGCCAATCGAGGGCTACAAGTTTGGTGATTTGAACCACGTATACGGCTATCAGTGGCGTTCGTGGCCGCGTCCTAACGGCGAAGCAATAGATCAGATAGCGCAAGCCGTGGAACTTATCAAAAACAATCCCAACTCACGTCGTATTATCGTATCGGCGTGGAATGTTGCCGATGTGGAGAAGATGGCTTTGCCTCCGTGCCACACACTCTTCCAATTCTACGTTGCCGATGGTAAGTTGTCGTGTATGCTCTACCAGCGTAGTGCCGACACCTTCCTTGGCGTTCCGTTCAACATCGCATCATACGCCTTGCTGACGATGATGATGGCTCAGGTGTGCGGTTTGAAAGCTGGTGAGTTCGTACATACGCTTGGTGATACACACCTCTACCTCAACCATTTCGAACAGGTAGACGAACAGCTTTCGCGTACTCCGCGACCACTGCCAAAGATGCGCATCAACCCCGACGTAAAGTCTATTTTCGACTTCAAGTTTGAGGATTTCACGCTCGAAGATTACGACCCATACCCAACTATCAAGGCACCGATGTCGTTCTAAAAGAGGAAAAAAGTTTATGGTATCGATTATTGTAGCAATAGCCGAGAATGGCGTTATAGGCGACAAGAACGCCCTGTTGTGGAATATCAAAGAGGATATGCGTCGCTTCCGCACCACCACTACGGGACATCCCGTTATTATGGGACGTAAGACATTCGAGTCGATAGGTCGCCCACTGCCAAAGCGCACAAATGTGGTTATCACACGCGGAGATAGTTCCTTCGAAGGTTGCGAGGTGGCTCACTCAATCGAAGAGGCTATAGCTATGTTTCAGCAAGAGGAGGAGATATTTATTATAGGTGGAGCCCAGATCTACAAGCAGGCGATGCCGCTTGCCGACAAGCTCTACCTCACCATAGTACACCGCCCATACGAAGGCGATACCTCATTCCCCGAAATAGACTACACCGAGTGGCGCGAACTCCACCGCGAGGAGTTTTCACGCGGCGAGGAGTACGACGGATCATTCACCTTTATTGACCTGGAAAGGATATAAACTACAGAAATTTCTGTTCTATCTCGCCATTGTTATCAAGAGCGAGATAGTTGGGGCGTGTATGCCAATCGCCCATAAAGAGGATGCGTAATGCCCCCTTGATATCTGCCACGTAGTGCATATGTCCGAAAATGTAATAGTCTACCCTATTACTCTTGTTGTGCTCTATGGCGTAGTCGATGAGCGGACTCAGCACCTCGGCACTCTGCGTTGCACCGTGCGACTTGCGCGACTTACCACTCCACCACTTACCGAAGCGAAGGAACAGATCGGGATGAATTAGCCACGAGGCAACTTTTCGCAATCCACGCGAACGGAACATCTTATTCATCAATCGCAAGACAGGGGTCCCCTTGACATTCATATTATCACCGTGCGCGACAAAGACATCTTTGCCTGCAAGCGAGAATGTTCGAGGCTCGGTAAAGAGCGATATTCCGCACTCACGTGCAAGGTAGTCGCCTATCCACATGTCGTGATTTCCCGTAAGCATAATTACACGCACTCCCCCGTCGATCAACTCTGCCAAACGACCCAACACGCGCACAAATCCCTTAGGCACGACCTCGTTATACTCGAACCAGAAATCGAAGATGTCACCCACCAAGAAGAGCGTCTCGGCATCTCCCTCTATCTGCTTCAGAAAATCGAGGAAACTGCGCTCTACGCGACGTTGCTCCTCGGGAGTGCCCGAACCAAGGTGTATGTCGGATACAAAATAGTGCATAATCAGCCTCCTTATTTCTCTAACATCGACTCCAGTTTCTCTATCAAAGCATCGCTATACAAATCCTTGGCAACAATACGTCCCTCACCATCAATAAGGAAGTTGGACGGCAACTTACGCACATTGTAGGAACGCAACAGCGGAGAGTATTCACCCTTGAAATCGCACACCGATATCCAAGGCAGACGTTGCTCCTGCACAGCCGTAATCCACGCCACCTTCGAGGTGTCGGCGGAGACCTGATAGACACGGAAGCCCTTCGGATGGAAACGCTCGTAAATCTCCTTCAAATCGGCATTAAGGGCATTGCTGTTGCCCGCCTCGGCTGACCAAAAATCGATCAAAACAACATTTCCGCCGAGCGACGACAACGCTACCTCGTTGCCATACATATCGCGACCCTTCAACTCGGGGCTATTGCGGAATTCGATGGAGTTGAGCAACGATATTCGTGCCTCCATACGAGCAATATCATTACTCAATGTCAGCAGGAACGGAGATGCAGGATATCGCTTCGACACGGCATCGCACACCGTACGATAGTAGATAAGGTCGCTATCCGCACCCGAGAGGTATGGATCCCCGGGCAAGCGCTGATAGAGTGCATATACCGATGCCAAGTACTCTTTATGCTCAATGATGAACGATATCTGATTGCGTTTGATAGCGTTATACGCCTTCGTATAGCTCTGTGTCAATTCCTGTTTTCTGCCCGGATCCTCCTCAGCATAGTAGCTCCGTGCCGTCTTGTTTAATGCAAGTTGTCCTTCGATATACTCTTTATTAAACTTGCGCAGAAGCTCCGACTCATACGATCCCTCAACCGTATAGTTGGCAAGTGCGCTACCCAACGCTCCGAGTGTAACATCCTCTCCGCGCGACAACAGCAGAGGAATACGCTCGCCTCCATATATCACATTGTAGAGGGCAGGTGTTGCGCCTACATCCTTGATAACGAAGCGGTATCCACCATCGTTATCGAGTTCAACCGAGTCGATAATATTCTGTCCGGATGCGGTCATATGCTCAAGATAGACCTTCTTGAAGTTGAGACCGACAAAACGTCCCGAAATATTGACTTCCTCGCTATGGCAAGCTACCAAAAGCAGAGCTGCAACCGATGCTGCAAATATTCTATAGAATCTCTTCATTCCTTTTCTCAGTGAGTTATATTTTACTCCTTTCTGATCGAATAACGCTTTTCTACTTCGCGCTATTGTGTCGCTGACCGTTTTTTCGTCCTCCGTTCTGCTGCTGTCGTGGAGAGCGAGTCTGTCGCTTTGTATTCTTTTGGTGCAAAAGGGCGGATTTATGCTCCGACTCAACCTTTTTGAGCCACTCTTCTTCCAAATTTATAGCTCCATCGGTCAATGTTTTAATGTCATTTAAGATCACCTCATTGTTGGGGTGTTCCTGATTATATTCGGCACTCTTATTTCGCATATAGCGAGCAATGTTACCGAGTTCATTTTCTGCTTTTCCGGGCTCTTCGTGTGCCGCACGACGCAGCATATTGACAATATTTTTGCCATAGTGCTTATGCGAAATGCCGCCCTGTGAATAGATCAATCGCTCGGGCTTTACCTCCAAGTCTTCGCGCGTAGGGAGCGGATAGGGGCTATCCACATC
>JAZNHC010000144.1:0-5565 GCA_045576755.1 Alistipes sp. | reverse complement strand
AAAAATAGCGCAAAAAACGCAACTAAGAGAATGAATTTTGTTTTCATAATAAATAAGTTTTTGTTTGCCCACCAACCCCGAATGTGCGATTAATATAAAAAAGAAAGTGTGGAGTTGTATTCGTTTATCTGTTAAGAGGCATTTGGCGTAGCCCGAGTTCAAATAAACAATACTCCACACCGATATATAGCGCACAGAGCGTGCTACTATACACGGTTACGGTGTCTGAATTGCTTATCCTTGAACTCTAAAAATCGCCAAATTTTCTTAACAAGGAGTAGCGAAACACTTTCACTAATAAAATGTCTGCAATCCGAAGACTGCGTTACAAAGTTAAAAACTTATTCTAAAACAGACAAAAAAAAGAGTGAGAAAATCTTTTAAAAAATCTCACTCCCGAAAATTATATTCTTAAATTATCTGCTATTTGCGCTTGGATTTGCGTTTTGTGCGGTGGCTCGTCTTTCTTGCCTTGAGAATTTTGCGACGAATGCCAAAAACAAGCAGTACGCCAAAAGTGACGATAATAATCATTAGGTTCCACAGCGGTACATCATCGCCTTTCACGCGAGCCCACATCTCCAACATCTTAGGTGTACGTGCACCTGAGTCGTGCATCATTGCGCAACGCTCAACAACAGCCTTGTCGGGATACTGAACAGGATTTAACTTGACACTCTCTGCCCCCTCGCCAAAGAAATATGAGGCATCAACCGTATTTTCGAGTTCGTCGTCGCTCTGCGCCTCAAGCACTTCGGGCGAAGCGATAACGCTCACATAACCAATTTCGTCCATATTGCGAATGGCAATGTCGGGACGGCACATAAAGTTAATGAAGTAGCGCGCAGCCTTGGTATTTACGGCATACTTAGGTATGACCCAGCCGTCGAACCATACGTTGCTACCCTCTTTCGGGACAACATAATCGAGCGGCACACCAACCTCGGCAGCCTCCTCGATAGCCCACACTGCATCGCCGCTCCAAGTGAGGTTGATGTAGGCCTTCTCTTTGGTCATCATCTCCTTGCCAAAGTCGGCCTCCCAACCGGCAACAAGCCTTTTCGCGTCCTTGAGGAAAGCCTCCACATCGGCAATAGATTCGTCGGTAGAGTCGTACATCAATTCCTCAAGGGTTGTTTTACCCTCGGCTAACTCCTTTTGGCGCAGATAGATAAGTATTGTGCCATATACATCGCGAAAGGCATCTTTGATAAAAATCTTCTTCTTGAACTTGTCGTTGTGCAGTGTACCCCACGTCGAAGCCTCCTCGCGCGTTACATAGCGAGTGTTGTAGAGCAGTCCCGTTGTACCCCACATATATCCCACAGCATAGTCGTTAGCGTTCTTGCCCGAGCCGTCAATCTTGTTGAAACGGTCAATGATATAAGGCGAGATATATTGCAGATAGTTAGGCGTTTTGCCGAAGTCCTTGTCGATAGGCAGAAGCATATCGTTGCGCAACATTCTTTCGATAATATACTCCGATGGGCATACCACGTCGAAGTCCTCCTTGCCACGCTCAATCTTCGCCAACATAATCTCGTTGATATCGAAGAGCTGATAGATTATCTCGACATCCTCGCCCGTCTGCTCCTTGTACCACACCTTGAAATCATCCAGAACGCTTTCGTCGATATAATCGGCCCAATTGTAGATTTTCAGTGTGTGAGCGCGATCCGCCGCCACTGCCGAAATGGAAATAAACGACAATGCAACTACTGCAAATATCTTTGTAAAGAGTCGTTTCATAGCTTGTTATTACATAGCTTGCTTGCGCTTGGCATTACGCTTGGCGCGGATATTTATAATTATGAGAAGCAGCAACACTACTGCAAAAATTATAGTCGAGAGAGGTCGCAGTTCGGGGGTTAGACCACCCTTTCGTGCATCTGCATAGATATATGTCGAGAGTGTTTCCAAACCCTCGTTACCCTTCGTAAATAGGGTTACTGCAAAGTCGTCAATCGAGAGCGTAAAGGCGAGAATAAAGCCCGAAATCATACCCGGGCGAATCTCCGGAATGATGATCTTGCGCAGTGCCTGAGCCGGTGTGGCTCCGAGGTCGAGAGCCGCCTCGTAGATATTCGGATTCATCTGTTGAAGACGTGGCATTACGTTCAAAACAACATACGGCGTGCAGAATGCGATGTGCGCCAAAACAACCGTAGTGTAGCCCTGCGAAATTCCAAGACTCACAAAGAGAAGGAACAGCGAAATTCCCGTAATAATATCTGGATTGAGCATCGGAATATCATTCAAAAAGTTGATTATCTGCTTCTTACGGCCACGCATATTGAATATGCCGATAGCTGCAATAGTTCCCAATATGGTTGATGCAATTGCTGCAATGAGCGCAATGCTCAATGTGTTCTGAATGGCAGAAAGTAGCGAGTGGTGAGCTCCTCCGCTGAAAAGCGACGTGTAAAGCTTGGTCGAAAATCCCGTCCAGTTACCCAATACCTTCGACTCGGTAAATGAGAATATTCCGATGATGATAATCGGTGCGTAGAGCAACGCTAACAGTACCCACAGATAGAGTCGTGCAAAAAATCTCTTCATCTTCTCCCCTCCTCTAAATCAAACTCTCGCTGTCCGCCTGCTCTTCACCGTCCGAGAAGAGCGATGTAATGCCGATAATAATCAGCATTATAAGCGACAACGCTGCGCCATAGTTCCACATTCCGTTATTGATATTCTCCTGTATTGTTGTTCCAAACAATTTTACATTGTTCATCGTAAGCAACTCGGCAATGGCAAAGGTGGAGATTGTCGGCATAAAAACCATCATTATACCCGACATTACACCCGGCATCGAGAGCGGTATGGTGACTTTGCCGAACACCTCCAATGGCGTTGCACCCAAGTCCTCGGCAGCCTCAATCAGCGAGTGATCCATCTTCTTCAATGTGTTATATATCGGATAGATCATAAATGGCAGGAAGTTGTAGACCATACCGAAAATCAAGGCTCCCTCGCCGAGTGGAAATTTCAAAAAGTCGAACAGAGCTACGGTAGCGAGTGTTCTAACCAAAATGTTGATCCACATCGGGAGAATGAAGAGTACCACCATAACCTCCGAGCTATTGAGCTTGCGATTGCTGAGAATCCACGCTGCAGGATAGCCTAACAGTATGCAAAGGATAGTGGTAATCAGGGCTATACCTATCGAGTATATAAATGTGTTTACGGCTTCGGGTTGCTCCACAAACTTTATGAAGTTGGCGAGCGAAAATGCTCCCTCCGAGTCCTGAAATGCGTAGACCACAATCAGCACAAGAGGCAGAGCCACAAACATAGCGAGGAATATGGCGTAAGGGATTACCCAGTTCGCTCGTTTGTTGAATAGTTTGGATACGAAATTCATCTCGACTGAAAAATGTTAAACTCGTTTGGTTACAATAATATCGCGCTTGTCAATGGAGATACCCACCACATCGAAGTTGTCCCATATATCGTTGGTATCCACATAGATAAAGTCTCCGTCTTCGGTCTTTACGGTGAGGTGATAGTGGTCGCCCTTGTATAGGATAAAGTGAACCGATCCGATCAACTTTCCGTCCTCCTTGTAGTCGTGCAATTCTACGCGGTTGAACGCTACGCGTACCGTTACGTTGTCGCCCTCGTTCAATCCTTGCTCCTTGCACTCGAACTCTGTGCCGAGCATCTCGACTGTGGTTGGCGACTTCATAACACCGTGGAAAGTGTTGCAGATACGCTCCTTTCGCATAACGTGAATATCCGAAGGCTTGATGAACATTCCTACGGTAGCACCCTCCTCGAAGGCGTTGTAGTCCTGAATCATCATCTCAAAACCTTTATCGGTCTCGACAAACATTTCGTAGTGAACTCCCTTGAAGATACAAGACTTGACAGTGCCTGTAAAGTCTGCATTTTCAACATTTCCTACGATGTAGATATCCTCGGGACGTATGACAACATCCACTGCTGTGTTCTCGCCAAATCCGGTATCGACGCACTCAAACTTATGACCTATGAACTCGACCTCCTTGTCGCGTATCATTGTGCCGTTCAGAATGTTACTTTCGCCAATAAAGTCTGCTACAAACGAGTTTACCGGCTCGTTGTAGATGTCGATTGGGGTGCCGATCTGCTGAATTTTACCCTCGCTCATCACCACGATAGTGTCGCTCAATGTAAGAGCCTCTTCCTGGTCGTGGGTCACATATATAAAGGTGATGCCGAGGGCTTCGTGCATCTCCTTCAACTCCATCTGCATATCCTTGCGCATCTTCAAATCGAGCGCAGCCAATGGCTCATCCAGGAGTAGCACCTGTGGCTGATTTACGATTGCTCGAGCGATGGCAACACGCTGTTGCTGACCTCCCGACAGCGAGTTTACATCGCGATCCTCATAGTCGGTCATGGAGACCATCTTCAAAGCCTTGCGTACGCGCTTGTCAATCTCCTTCGATGCCACCTTCTTGAGCTTGAGTCCGAAGGCGATGTTCTCGTAGACATTCAGGTGCGGAAAGAGAGCGTATCGCTGAAATACCGTGTTGAGTGGTCGCTGGTGCGGAGGCATGCTCAAGATGTCCTTATCCTCCATCGTGATAACACCACCTGCATCGGGCTGTGTAAATCCTGCCAACATACGAAGCAATGTGGTCTTGCCACATCCCGAAGGACCAAGCAGTGTCACGAACTCGCCACGCTTGATGTCGAGGTTTATGTTGTCGAGAACGACCTTCTCGCCGAACGATTTCGACAAGTTCTCGATCTTGATTATAGTTTCACTCTTTTTTGCCATCTCTATTTTTTACGGTTTTTCAGAATGGTTTGTGTTAGATTAAAGTGATATGTTGCGCCGACGCTTATCGACACACTGTTTGCAAATGAGTTGTAGGCTGCTACTGCGTGCAGACGCAGGTCGCGGCTCTCGCGTAGCGGGAAATAGTGAACTCCTCCGCCTGCATACCAATATTTCGGGCAGAGCGAGTTGTCGGTAGGGATAAAACAAATATCATCTGCGCTCTCGTACTCGTAGCCGAAGAGGTCGCTGTTGTAGTTCTCGTAGCCACCCTTGACAAACGCCTCGACCTTGTCTTTGTGGTTGTAAAGCACCTGTCCGCTAATGCTCCACTCCTGATTGAAGAAACGTTTAACAGACGATGCACGATTCATATAATCGACCTCGATGGTGAAATTACCAAAAGAGAATGCATTTCCGAGGGCAATGATATTGATAAACTTTCCACGCTCATACTCCACGAAATTTGTGGACCATATTGGCGAAAAACAGCCATATTCGCCACTCCAATAGAGCGAGTAGACAAATAGTTTTGATGCGAAAGGTCGCTCGCCGAATGGCGATGTGCCGAATTGGAAGCGGAGCCAAGTGCTCTCGTCTTTCGAGGTGTAATTGACCTCGCCACCCCACTGATAGATAGCCATCTTGTGCCAGAATGGCGATACGAGCGAGGTGTGAACATCAACATCGTAATAGTCTAATTCCCAAGTGCCTATCGCCAACATATCCTTACCTAAGGTGAAGCCGAACTGCCCCACCTGATACGATAAGGTGAGCCAGTCGATAAAATCGACATC
>JAZNHC010000143.1:0-10249 GCA_045576755.1 Alistipes sp. | reverse complement strand
CGTCCAACTTGTATATCTTGTTCGCGAGGAGCGATTTGTCCAACATAATCGACACCTCGTTGCGTCCCTCGTGTGTAGCCTTGGTGATATTGAACTCGGCACCCATCACGCCTATCGGAGAGTAGGCTATTTCGCGTCCGTTTACATATACGGTATATGCGGTTGATGCGTATCCTACGCGCAGGATGACTTGGCGATTGAGCAGATTTATCGGCAGTGCGAAGTGGGTAGTGAAGGTTGCTGACGTGCCAGCCTCACTACGTGTAATCTCGTCGATGGGCACGAAGAAACGCGATGTCGAAGGTGTGGCTTTGATAGCTTCAACCATATTGTGATATGGGATGAGGTGCGTACGTGCAGGCTCGGTGTTGCGAGCTGCGAGATCGTGCGCCTCCTGTGCCGATGCCGTGATGGTGGCGGTAGCGACGAGCATTGATGCGAAAAATATAAATCTCTTCATAATTTTTTTGTATCTTTGCGACAAAGGTACAATTTATTTCGATAAAACGCTATGCCCGACACTATTAAACTGATCTTTCCGCCCATTTCATCTCGTATGAAGATAGACAAAGGGCAGAAATATATATGGGACCCGTCGCGTCAGAAGTGGATAGTTCTTACTCCTGAGGAGTGGGTGCGTCGTCACGTTGCGGAGTGGTTGGTTACGGTTAAGGGTATCTCCTCTCTATCGATCTCGCAGGAGTATCCCGTGAATGTGAATGGGCAGAATCAGCGTGCCGATATCGTGGTGATTGATGGCGCAGCCCGTCCCTATCTGCTTGTCGAGTGTAAAGCTCCCGACGTGGCTATTGACGAGGAGGTGATGATGCAGGCGATGCGTTATAATGCGGTTGTGAAGGCGCGTTACGTGATGCTTACAAATGGCGTTAAACTCTACTGCTTTGAGTATGCCGACGGTAAATATCGGGCTGTAAGCAAGTTCTAAGTTTTTTTGATGAATTGACGCTATAAAGAGTGCGCCAAAAAAAGGTGGAGTTTAATTCTCCACCTCGATAACCTCGATTGTCCAGCCGAATAGTTCGTTGGCGCACTTTGTCTGCATCTGCGCGATTTGTGATGTCTGCACCGTATCGGCGAGTATGGCATTGACCAACTGCCCGACATCGGAGTAGGTGTTGTCTACGGCATCCGCGAAACATTGATAGAAGGCATTCTGTTGTGCGCGACTCAACCCCGAAGGGAGTATGTTCGCTGTGACAAGGTCGTTGTAAGGGTAGATGTGTCGCATATTCGATGCGTCGGCATTGAGTTGCTCGACAATGGCCGTCACCACATAGACCTGCACTGTGTCGTTTACGGCAGGCATCTCGATAA
This sequence comes from Alistipes sp., assembly GCA_045576755.1. Taxonomy (GTDB): domain Bacteria; phylum Bacteroidota; class Bacteroidia; order Bacteroidales; family Rikenellaceae; genus Alistipes. The sequence goes on along the minus strand of JAZNHC010000143.1, from coordinate 8,914 downwards.
ACGTGGTGTAGACGGGATACTCCTCCTCGACAGAGGCTAAGACGCGATCAGTGAAGAGCATGTATTCAGCCTCGGTCAGATCGTTCAGATAGACCATCTTGCGGTAGTCGCGCAGGAGATTGCGCATAGCTTGACGCTCGTCGCGATTCCACTTTGTCTGTTCGCCACAGGCAAATATGCACCCGAAAATAATCGCTACAATAGTAGCTGAAAGAAGAAACTTTTTCATCGTGTAGATTATTTATATGTTAAACCACACGATGAAAAAGCAACCTTCGTGCCAACTTGGCCGACTTACTCCTCGGTAAATTCTTTTGTTACAACGAAACGTATGGCGCGAGGCACTACAGATATTGTTACGGGAGTGCCACCCTGCAACTCACCATCGGTTTCGAGAGGCATATTCGGTGCGGAGGAGATCTTTACGACCTTGCCCTGCGCGTGCTGAACGTGACCGATAGAGTAGATTTGTCCGTTGAACAGACGCTTTGCGCGGAATATGACGTGCCACCAATGTACGGGACGTATGATAGTTAAGTCGAGCAATCCGTCATTGGCCACAGCGCGAGGCAGCTGCTGAATACCACCGCCATTGTAGCGGCAGATACCCACAGCCAGCGAAAAGAGTAGTTTGTTGTAGATGACTTTGCCATCAACCTCGATGGTTGCTCCTGCCGGCTTTGCCGAGAAGAATCCACGGAGCAGACTGTACAGGTAGAGCCACTTACCATTGTAGCCCTTCATCTTGAGGTGGTTGAATATCTGAATGACATAGGCATCAAAGCCGAGTCCTGCCACGTTTGCCATGTAACGACTCTGCTCGAAACCCGACTCGGTGTATGTTACCTTGCCCACATCCTGCAGAAACGAATATCCCTCTTTTATGGCGCGGATGGCAGCGGAGTAGTTGCGCGGAATACAGGTTGTTCGCACCCAATCGTTGCCCGTACCCACCGCTATAACCGCGAGCAGAATATCTTTAGGTTCGCACTGCTTCTGTATGAAGAGTCCGTTTACCACCTCGTTGAGTGTTCCGTCACCACCTATCACTATTATCTTGCGATAGCCGCGATTGACAGCCTCGACCGCCAACTCTGTGGCGTGATAGCGATGCTCGGTGAATGCAGGGTCGTGCTCAATGCCATTTTCGCGCAGGAGGTGGGAGATCTTAGGAAAATCCCCCAATCCTTTGCCTCCGCCCGATATCGGATTGACTACGGCAAACCAACGTTCTGTCATCTGATGTGTCATAGAGCTATTTTGCAGGTGCATTCTTCAATGTGTGGAGCAGGAAGTCGTAGAACTTCTCAACCGATGCAATCTCGACCTTCTCGTCTGGCGAGTGAGGATAGCAGATTGTCGGACCAAACGAGATCATGTCGAGATTTGGATAGACACCTCCGATGATGCCGCACTCCAAACCTGCGTGGATTGCAGTTACTGCAGGCTTCTTGCCATATAGAGCCTCGTATGATGCCAACATAGCCTTCAAAATCGGCGACTCCATATTAGGTTTCCATCCGTCGTACGAGCCATCGAGGACGACCTCTGCGCCTGTCATCTCGAATACACCCTTGATAGCCTCGCCAAGAGCAACCTTCTCGCTCGATACCGACGAACGCAACAAGCACTGTACCTTCACGCACTTGCCATCCGATACCACACGTGCAAGGTTGGTCGAGGTCTGCACCAAGCCCTCCATCTCAACCGACATCTTCACTACGCCATTTGGTGCGCCTACGACTGCCTTTACGAGTTTGTCTGCTGTTGCTGCAGGGATGATCTCCGCAGGTACGGCAACCTCCTCGGCGAGCACCACAATCGAATCCTCGATATTCTCGAACTCCGCCTGCAGAGTCTTTTCGTATGTCGCAGCTTCAGTCTTCAACGCCTCTACGTCGTGAACGAGAACTATGGCCTGAGCCTCGCGAGGGATGGCATTACGTAAGCCTCCTCCGTCAATCGATGCGAGCAACCACTCCTGCTCGGTGTGGAGCAATAAACGGCACAACAGACGATTGGCATTACCACGTTGGAAGCCGATCTGAATGCCCGAGTGTCCGCCCTTCAAGCCCTTGACCTCCAACTTTATCGCCTTCCAGCCCTGTGGAGCAGCCTCGGCTGTGTAAGGGAGAGTGATGTTTGCGTCGGTACCTCCAGCGCAACCCACGTACAACTCACCTTCGGTCTCCGAGTCGAGGTTTAATAAGATATCGCCCTTGAGCAATCCCGCCTTCAAACCGAAGGCACCGTCCATGCCGGTCTCCTCGGTTGCGGTGAAGAGTCCCTCGATAGCTCCGTGCTCGATTGTGTCATCCTCCAATACCGCGAGGATAGCAGCTACACCGATACCGTTGTCTGCGCCAAGGGTAGTGCCATTGGCTGTTACCCACTCACCGTCGATATATGCCTCGATAGGGTCGTTCTCGAAGTCGAAAACCTTATCGTTGTTCTTCTGTGGCACCATATCGAGGTGCGCCTGCATTACGATACCTTTGCGTCCCTCGTAACCTGCAGTTGCGGGTTTTGCTATATATACGTTGCAAGCCTCGTCTACCGAGTACTCCAAGTTGTGAGCCTTCGCAAACTCTACGATATATTCGCGCACCTTCTCCTCGTGATGCGATGGGCGAGGAATCTGAGTCAGAGCCTTAAAATGTTTCCAAACCAATGCCGGTTTGAGTTGTTCCAAGTTGTAGTTCATAATGTTTTATAGTTTATTGTTGTTGTTTGTTGTTTGCTGGGGTTTACGAGGAACTTTTAGTTCTCAGCTTTCCGTTTTTCGTTTTCCGTTTTATCATACGCCTCGACTATATGTTTTACCAGCTCGTGACGGACAATATCGCCCTTGTTGAACTCCACAAAGCCGATCCCCTTGATGCCCTCGACGGTCTGCATCGCACGCACCAATCCGCTGTCGCTCTTGTGTGGCAAGTCCACCTGCGTAACGTCGCCCGTAACGATAAATTTGGCGTTACGACCCATTCGGGTAAGGAACATCTTTATCTGCGATAGGGTGGTGTTCTGCGCCTCGTCAAGAATTACGAAGGCGTTGTCTAAGGTGCGACCTCGCATGTAGGCAAGCGGAGCGATCTGCACCGTACCATCCTCCATAAATTTCTGCAACTTTGCCGGCGGAATCATATCGTTAAGCGCGTCGTAGAGAGGTTGCAAGTATGGATCTAACTTATCTTTCAGATCACCTGGCAGGAAACCCAACTTCTCGCCCGCTTCCACCGCAGGGCGTGTCAGAATAACACGTCGCACCTGCTTGTCGCGAAGGGCACGAACAGCCAACGCGATAGCCGTATAGGTCTTTCCCGAGCCGGCAGGTCCGGTGGCAAATATCAGATCGTTCTTGTCGTACAGATCGACCAGCTTATGCTGGTTTGCTGTGCGCGCCTTGACAATGATGCCGTTGTTGCCATAGACAATAACCTCCTTGTCGTTTTGGTGTGCCTTCTCGGCTGCTTCGGCAAAACCTGTCGAGAATGATTGTTCGACCACCTCTTTCGAGATATGTCCGTAGCGGTCATAGTAGGCTATAAGCCCCTGCATCTGTCGTTCGAATCGTTCGACATCCGCCTTTGCACCTAGCACCTTCAATGCTGAACCTCGTGCCACAATCTTCAATTTGGGGTGCAACGACGCGATCTGTTGAAGGTAGCACTCCTTGGCACCATACAACTCGCGTGTATCGACCCCTTCGATAAAAATCTCTTTGCCGGTTGTTTCGGTCATTCGCTTTCTCTCTTCGCCAAGGCGTTGTTGCCGTGGCCACATTATAAATTGTTATGTTGAACCTATATCTTCGTTCTTAGAATGCGCAACCCACTCTCAACTGAACGCTGCGGCAACGTGTGCGGAACTCCTGGGCTGCAGGCTGCTTTGTGGTGTCGAGTGTCCAGACGTACGAGTTGAAACCCTTCATATCGATAAATTGATCGGCATAGCGCACATCGATCACCCAGCACTTTGCAAACTTCACGCTAAGACCTGCTGCATAGGTGATAGTAGGGTACAACTTGCCGAGCTGCATCTGCTGAATGCTCTCATTCGATGGGTCGGCAAGTTGATATGTTGCGTTGTCCATAAGTGTAAATACGGGACCAAAATTCAAACGGAGTGTATTCTTCCAAAAACCGAACGAGAGGAACATCGGAATCTGAACAATGTTCGATTTGGCCTTTACTGAAAATTTATTTACTTCATCGTTGATCTTCAACGAAGTACGGGCATACGAGATCTCGGGCTGAATACCGAATGTACGTCCTAAGTTGAGGCGGAATTGCAATGCTGCACCGTATGATACCGGAGCCGAAATGTTTGCCGTAAAATTCTTTGTCAATGGCTGGAAATAAAACCAATTATATCGAGCACCAATACCCAAACCGAACTCCGATGAAACCTTCGGGGCCGATGTCTGAGGGCATGTAGTCTGCTGAGTAGCTCCTCTCTTCGATCTCTCATTGTTTCTTGGGCTGTCAGGATTAGCTGAGAAAGATCCGGCAAAAGCAGACAAACTGAATGCAATAAATGCTACTGCGAGCAACGATTTTAGTCCTTTGTTTTTCATGGTGTATTTTGTGTGTTGAGTTAATAACTCCCCAAAAATAGTAATTATTTTTGAAATTACTCTCGATAATTGGGAAAATCTCAAAAAATTGCTACCTTTGTAGCCGTTAAACTGCGCAAAATCGTTCTGATTGGCTCTTTTTGCACGAAGCGTCGGATGTCGAAATGCTCACATACGCTTAGGTATGCTCCGCTTTCGTCCCCATAGCCTCGCACAAAAATAGCCTAATCACCTCCGATTTTGCAGTTGGTAGAGTTCTGATTGGCTCTTTATGCACGAAGCGTCGGATGTCGAAATGCTCACATACGGTTAGGTATGCTCCGCTTTCGCCCCCATAGCCTCGCACAAAAATAGCCTAATCACCTCCGATTTTTGAAAAGGTTGGAAGCCAACACACTTTTTGTGTTTCGAATTTTAATTTTGGAGCTAATGGCCAATAGCTAACGGCTAAAAATATGAGTTTAGTAGCAATAGTAGGACGCCCGAATGTGGGCAAAAGTACCCTTTTTAACCGTCTTGTAGGTAATCGTCAGGCGATTGTCGATTCGACGGCAGGAACCACTCGTGACCGCCACTACGGAAAGACCGATTGGTGTGGACGCGAGTTCTCGATTATCGACACAGGAGGTTATTCGGTGAATAGTGACGATATCTTCGAGGACGAGATTCGCAAACAGGTGATGCTCGCAATCGAGGAGGCGGACGTTATCCTCTTTATGGTTGAGGTAGGTACGGGCGTGACCGACCTCGATATGATGATGGCCGAGGTGTTGCGTCGTGCGAAGAAGCGCACCATTCTTGTCTGCAACAAGGTCGATAACTACGACCTCATCTACTCATCGAACGATTTCTACTCGCTCGGCTTGGGTGATCCTTTCTGCATCTCGTCGATGTCGGGTAGTGGTACCGGTGATTTGATGGATGAGATTTTGAAACACCTCCCCGAGGATTGCGAGGCTGAGGAACTCGACGACCTTCCACGCATCACCATCGTAGGTCGTCCGAACGTGGGCAAATCGTCTCTCACCAACGCACTGCTCGGTCGCGACCGCAACATCGTAACCAACATTGCCGGCACAACACGTGACTCTATTCATACGCGCTACAATAAGTTCGGAATGGACTTCTACCTCGTCGATACGGCGGGTATGCGTAAGAAGGGCAAGACGATGGAGGATTTGGAGTTCTATTCGGTTATGCGTTCCATTCGAGCTATCGAAGCGTCGGATGTCTGTATCTTGATGCTCGATGCGCAGCAAGGTTTGGAGTCGCAGGATCTGAATATCCACAACCTCATTGTGCGCAACCGCAAGGGTTGTGTTATCGTGGTGAATAAATGGGATTTGATAGAGAAGGGTAACAATACGATGAAGGAGTGGAAGGAGGCGCTTGCCAAGCGTTTGGCTCCGTTCAACGATATCCCTATCATCTTCACCTCGGCGCTCAACAAGCAGCGTATATTGGATGTGTTGCAAACTGCTATTCGCGTCTACCAGTCGCGTTCGCGACGCATTCCGACATCGGAGTTCAACGACTACATGCTCCCTATCATCGAGGAGACCCCACCACCGGCAACCAAGGGTAAGTACATTCGTATCAAGTACGCAATGCAGTTGCCTACACCTACGCCTCAGTTTGTCTTCTTCTGCAACCTTCCGCAATATATTCGCGAGAATTATCGTCGATTTCTCGAAAATCACCTGCGCGAGCATTGGGATTTCTCGGGTGTGCCGTTGCAGATCTACTTCCGACAAAAATAATAGAATAAAAATATAGAAGCAATGAAAAGAATCTTAACCCTTGCAGTGATGCTCGCAGTTGCGACATCGGCATTTGCAATTAAAATCACATTTGGACCTTACGTTCAGGCGGTAACCAAGGAGACCGTGACGATTGTTTGGGGTACCGACAAAACTGCTATTTCGTGGGTGGAGACAGCTCCGGCTGACAAGATGCACTTCTACTCGGAGGAGCGTCCTAAGTTTTTCCAAACTGTGCTTGGTCGTAAGTTGCCAACAAAGTTGCACGTCATTACCATCCCAAATCCGAATACCGACGGCAAGGCGGCTTTCCGCTATCGTGCCTTTTCGCAAGAGATCACAAGCAATAAGAGTGGTCGTACGATGTATGGTCGTGTAGCTTCGACACGCATCTTCTCATATCGTCACATCTTTGTCAAGACTCTCGATTACAACAAGAAATCGGTCAATTTTATCGTAATGAATGACCAGCACGGCAACGAGGGTACAATCGACATCTTGAACAAACGCGTAAATCGCAAATCTACCGATGCAGTGCTCTTCTGCGGTGATATGGCTGCGAACGAGGAGCTCAAACAGGTGTCGGTTTACAACCGCATCTCTGGTCGTTGCATCAACCTCAAGCACGAGGAGACCCCTCTGCACGAGGTACCTTGCTTTATGGTTCGTGGCGTTAATGAGTCGGTAGGTGATCTTGGAATGAACTATCTGAACCACTTCCCTTCTTCGACAGGTAAGCCATACTACACAGTCCGTTACGGCTCGGTATGCTTTATTGTGCTCGATTCTGGCTGCGACTTGAAGGATAAAAACACGGGTAACGACTTCGAGGCTTATCGTCGTGAGCAGGCCGAGTGGCTCGTTCAGGCTTTGCAGAGCGAGGATGTGACGAGTGCAAAGTTCAAGGTTGCAATGATGCACATCCCTCCTATCTCGGGTGTTGCACCTGTAAGCAAGGATCTCAATCAGCTCTTCGTTCCTATGTTGGAGCAGGCGGGCATTTCCCTTATGATTTGTGGTTATACCCACAATTGGTATATGCATGAGGCAGGAAAGAAGAGCGCATTTCCAATCTTGGAGAACGGAAGTGCCACTCTGTTGAACATCCGCGCTACGCAGGAACGTATGGATGTGGTCGTTGAGGACTTCAATGGACAGGAGTTGCATACATACACCTTCTAAAGAGGACATACGATATTCGATATGGGTTGGGGATTGAAAAATTCCCGACCCATTCTTTTTTTATTACAAACTTTTTTGTTACCTTTGCGTTCAGAATACTCGGGGCAGGGTGAAATTCCCTACCGGCGGTGATGAATGCAAGCATTCTAAGCCCGCGAGCCTTTTTAGGCAGGATTTGGTGAGATTCCAAAGCCGACAGTATAGTCTGGATGGGAGAAGATGGAGGTCTCTGTTAACGTTCGAAAAATGAACATTCCTGAACGTTTATTTCACATTGCCTAATTCTCCCTTTATCGACTATGATAAAGGGTTTTTTAATGGAACAAGGCTTTGAATCAGGAATAACAGAACCTTTCTTCTATTAGAGGTAGCGCCAAAACCTAAAGGAGAGAGGAAAATGAACAACAAAAGCAGCAAAATTCAAAAAATGGTCAAGATTGGAATTCTCGGCGCCATAGGGTATGTTCTCATGATTTTGAACTTCCCGTTTCCAGGATTCCCTGCATTCTTGCAAATCGATTTCAGTGATGTTCCAGCCTTGATTGCGGCACTCGTTATGGGGCCGATGGCCGGCATTATGGTCGAACTTTTAAAAAATGTCCTTGATTTCATGATGACTGGCAGCGAGACAGGCATACCAGTCGGGCATTTCGCTAACTTCATCGGCGGCGTCTCATTTATCTTGCCGGTCTACTATCTGTATAAAAAGACAGGCAGCAAAAAAGGCATGATCATTGGCCTCATCGGCGGAACCATTATTCTCGCCGGCTTCATGAGCATAATGAATTACTATGTGCTGCTCCCTGTATACAGCAAATTGCTGGGCTGGAATATGTCAGGGCCGGAGATCCGTGCTTACATCACAGCAGCGATTATCCCATTCAACTTAATTAAAGGAAGCATCATTGCAGTCGTATTCCTATTGTTATTTGACAAGCTGCAAGGATGGCTGATAAAAGAATCCGTCATTAAAAGTGCTTAATCACACTTAATATAAATTTAAAACCTCGCATGCAGGCGGGGGGATGAGGAAGCAGAACAGCTTGGTTGTTCTGCTTCCTTTTGCTATGTGGCCGAATTTTTGGGACGGGAGGAGAAGTCCTGCTCTTATTCCAGGTAAATGGTGTGAAGGCTGGGGGAAATGTGGTCAAAAGATGGGACAAGCCAGGCAATCTCCATCCTTTGCCCATGCAAGGGGGTGGAAAGGCGGACGAAGCATAGAGAAACCAGTAACCGGCGCAAAAAAAGAAACCCCTGCTCGCAAGCAAGGGCTTCTTTCTAAACAGTTCTATTCAAATTTCAATGGGTCTCCATCAAATGATTCGTCCGCCACTTTGATTGAGTCAGTTGGGCAGCCTTCGAAAGCATCCATCATGTCATCTTCAAGAACATCAGG
>JAZNHC010000142.1:0-10201 GCA_045576755.1 Alistipes sp. | reverse complement strand
CATAGGCACAGGCGCACGCAAGGTTATATATTGGAGCACCAACTACCGCCGTCAGAGCGGTGAGGCGGGCGAATGGGGTGTATTCGGTTTCAAGGGCGAGGATACTGATCGCTCGCTCGTTACGAAGGAGATAAATGAGGTACTCGAAAAGCACAGCGATTTCTTTGCCGAGTCGAAGCCTGAGCTTTCGAATATCACCCTGATCTTAAGCCCCGAAACACAACGAATGCTACGCCATATCCGCAACGATAAGGTAGGCATACGCGAGTGGGACATTATGGCGCAAACACGCACATCGTTTATGTGGTTCGAGGCGCTCTTGGAGCTTGGATGTCAGCCGAAGATGCGATATATGAGCGACTACGAGTGGGAACAGCACGGCAAGGGCGATGTCGTCATTATAGCCAATGCCGCAACGATGCCTTCGGAGTTTATCCCACGCATCGAAAAGTTCGTCGAGCGCGGTGGCAAAGTCATAGTAGAGGGTTTGACAGGTTTCTACGACGAGAAGGCATACTGCAGCCCGCTACACAAGTTCGGCTTGGAGCGTTTGGTGGGTGGCGTATTCGAAGATATCCGACTCCGCGAGACTCCGCAACGTTTCATCATTGACGGCATAGGCAATGTTCAGGGACACGCTTGGCATCCTTTAGTTCGCGCAACCGCACCTACCGCAACCATTATAGGCAAGGGTGCAGAAGGTAATGTCGCACTCCACAACCGCCTCGGAGAGGGTGAGGTGTGGTGGCTGACACCATCGATCTCGATGTCGTGCGCAGCACGCAACGAATCTGTCGAGTTGGCAACCGTATGCGAAAAGTTGCTTGACGACAAGGTGGCAGAACAACAATTCCGCTTAGCACAATTTGCCGACGGAGCCATATTGCGCGTCCTCCGCAATGGCAACGAGTATGTAACCATACTGACCAACAACAAACGCACGCCTTGCACGTTAAAGATAGTTGCTCCGAAGGGTTTGGTCGCAACACCAATATTCGGCACCGCAAAGTTGAGCAAGTCGGGCAAAGTGACGCTCGGTGACCGCGAAACATTGGTTCTGAGGTGGAAGTAGAACACAAAAAAGGCCTGCAATGCAGGCCTTTTTTTGTCATAGGTAGTCAAGTGCTATTTCACCCTCTCAGGGTTTTCGCGCAGGAACTGCTCCCACGACTTTGTACCTCGCTTACGAGCCACCTTATCACCTCCCAAGCCCTTCACTTTAACACCTCCGAGTGCCCTATTGATAGGCGACGAAACCGAGTAATAGTGACACAATGCTACCGCCATACCGTCCGTAGCATCCAACTTGCGAGGCGGAGTCTCGATATGCAAGGTGCGCATCACTACGCCTGCAATCTGCTCCTTCGATGCCGAGCCCAAGCCCACAACCGACTGCTTGATGCGCGAAGGGGCATACTCAAAGACATCGACCTCCTGGCTGAGCGCAGCCGCCATAGCAACACCCTGCGCGCGACCAAGCTTGAGCATACTCTGCACATTCTGCCCAAAGAATGGCGACTCCAAAGCCACCTCACGCGGCTTATACTCCTTGACTAAACGACTGACACTTTCGAAGATATAACGCAATTTCTCGTAGGGGTCGGCAATCTTGTGGAGGTCTATCTCGCCCATCACAACCGGACGCAACGCACGACCTTCAACCTCCAACACACCATAACCCGTATAGTTTGTGCCTGGGTCAATACCCAAAATGCGATATACCTCCATCGATTGTGCCATATACTATTTCAGCAACTCCTCCAACTTCCTCAGTACAGCCTCACCACGCAAATTCTTGGCTATAATAACGCCATTGCTGCAATCGATAAGGAAATTTGTCGGAATCGACTCGACACCATACTCCTCTGCTGCAGTGTTATCGAAACGCTTCAAAACGCTCACATGAACCCAATTTAACTGATGTTTCTCGATGGCACCCTTCCACGACTCAGCCTTATTGTCGAACGATACGCCATAAATCTCGAAACCCCTCTTATGGTAGAGCTTGTATGCTTCCTTCAAATATGGCATCTCGCCCATACAAGGAGAGCACCACGAAGCCCAAAAATCGAGCAATACATAGCGGTTACCCTTCTTCTCGACAATCGACTTCAACGACACCTCGTCGCCCTCGGGAGATGGTTGTACAATGTCGATATAGTATGGAACAAAGTCGCTGCCCTCCGCCTGAGGCTCGGTTCTCATTCTGCACTCGGCACGCTCCTTCATACGCACCGCCATAGGCAACGCCTGGATATCCACGGGCAACGTAGCCAACTCCTCTATCATCTCCTTTGCGGTCATCGAATACGACATCTGCTTCAACATAAAGAGACCAAAGACATTACCCTTGTTCTGATCGTAGTACTCCTTCTGCATAGCATCGTGCTCCTCGTCAATAGCCGCAGCGGTCTGGGTATCATTCTCGTATACCGCCTTTCGGTACTTGGCACGAAGGTCCTTGTCGCGCTTCATCATGGCGGTAAAGGCATCATTAGTTGCTGTGCCACTCACCTCTATCGTACCCTTCTCGTAATTGCCGGCTACACGCACATTGCCTCCATCCAAAAAGAGATATCCGATAGGACGATCCCCCTCCATCATAAGTTGTGCAAAGGTTGGAGCGGACTCTACACCCTTGAAATGGAATGTATTGCTACCCTTAATCTTCACCGAGTCAATCACATTGCGCGAATTCCACATATCGACGATATAAACCTGTCCCACCGACTCGAGATTGTCGATTGCGCCATATATATCGGTCTTGTTAAGACCCGAATTTGAGCCACAGCCCAACATAGCAACCGCAGCTGCTAAAATCACAAAAATTCTCTTCATATCTGCTTACTCCTCTTTATTTGCCAATTCAGCCTCCAACTTCATCAAGCGACGACGCAAGTCTGGCAACTCCTTGAATACCGCAAACGAGCGATGATAGTTGATGCCTGCAAGCGACGGACTACCAAAGCGGATCTCGCCGTCAGGCACATTCTTGTCGATACCGCTCTGTGCGCCAATCTTCACACGATCACCAACGGTGATATGGTCTGCGATACCCACCTGTCCGGCAATAAAGCAGTTGGCACCAACCTTCGACGTGCCTGCAATGCCCGTCTGTGCCGACGATACGGTATTCTCGCCAATCTGAACGTTGTGACCAATCTGCACAAGGTTATCCAACTTGACTCCCTTACGAATAATGGTCGAATCGGTCTTGGCACGATCAATACAGGTGTTGGCACCAATCTCGACGTTATCCTCGATAATAACATTGCCGAGCTGTGGAATCTTGTCGAAGCCACCCTCTGCATTTGGAGCAAAGCCAAAACCATCCGCTCCGATGACCGATCCCGCGTGAAAGATACAGTTGGCACCAATGCGGCAACCTTCGTAGATCTTCACACCGGCATAGAGCATAGTCTTTGCTCCAATCTGCACATTATCACCCACATAGCACTGCGGATAGATCTTGGCACCGTCACCAATAACCGCTCCAGCCTCGACAACCGCGAAGTCGCCGATATAACAATCCTTGCCAATGGTCGCCTTATCCGAGATAGAGGCCAACTTCGAAATGCCCCTTTTCTGTGGCTTCATAGCGTTGTACATATCGAGCAGACGCAGCACGCAGGCATTCACATTATCGACCTTGATAAGTGTTGCCGACACCTTCTCTTTCGGCTCGAAGTCGCGCTCGACAAGCACAATCGAGCACTTTGTTGTGTAGAGATATGGCTCGAATCGAGGATTTGAAAGGTACGCCAAACCGCCCTCCTTGCCACCTTCAATCGAAGATACTGTGTAGATCGAGGCGTTGCTATCACCAACCACCTCACCGGACAATAGACCGGCAATCATCTCTGCTGAAAATTCCATATTTCTTCCTTTATTTGGGCTATTGGCTCGCAGCCTTTAGCCGTTAGCAATATTTTTATTTAGTTATTATTCAAGTAGTTATCGAGCCTAATGCCTTGTGGCATAAACTCATCGACATTGCGTCCAAACGCCAACAACTCGCGCACCATACTCGACGAGATATGCATATATTCGACCGGGGTTGGCAGAAGCACCGTGGTCAGTTCGGGGAAGAGCTGGCGGTTGGTGATCTCAATCGTGCGCTCAAACTCGAAATCCACCGAATTGCGCACACCGCGCACCAATACCGTAGCCCCCACCTCACGCGCAAAGTCACCCGTCAAGATTGAGTAACTTGCCACACGGACACGATTGTTCGCCTTGTAGAGATCCTCGATAAGACGGCAACGCTGCTCCACCGTGAGTAACGAGTGTTTCGACACATTCTCGCCAACAGCTATAACAACCTCGTCGAAGAGCCTCAATGCCTCTTCAACAACCACCTCGTGACCTCGCGTAAATGGATCGAACGACCCCGCAAAAAGTGCAATCTTAGACATAACGATATCGGTTTAATCCTCCTCAGGGTGCGTAATATAGCCCCATACGAGAGAGACAAATTTAGTGAAAATATTCCATTCGGTGAAGGCTCTATACTTCCAACGTGAAGCGAAAAGATTACGCACAAGCATAATTCGTTTGCGCCAAGCCCCTACATTCTGCGAAAATATCGCACTATCATCATTGATAATGGAGGACAGAACACGCTCCGCATAAGGGCTTTGAGCTACGATATGAGGATTTGTAACCTCTACCCCCAAATTTTCAACCACAATAGCCGTCATACAATCAACAAAGGCTCGCATCTCGTACTCCTCGCACAAGGCATAGAATCGTTCCCAATCGAAACTATCCTGCTCACTTTTGATGAACAACGCCCAATCGAGGATATGACGCAGACGTATACCCTCCGAGAGGAAGTGTGTCAGCGCGTGATGAACCATAAAGAGCGCATTGAACATCGGCGACGGCATCTCGATCTTAGTGTCAAATATAGAAGTGCGTGGCTCTGTGCGAGCGATATTATCGAGGAGATTGTGCAGTTCCTTCATCTTTTTGCCACCTCGCACCGCTACGATGAAACGATGATTTTCAATCATCACCTTGCGATAAATCATCTCGGAGTGCTTGTACATACTCTCGTCGATTTTCGCGCCAAGTTCGCGAGCAATGGCATTGCCCTTTGCGTAGTCGTCGTAGAGGTAACAATCAAAATCGCCACACTCGCGATGGTTCGTAATCGGATAGTATGTACTATATGCCAAGCCCTTCAGACAGAGAGTTTGCACTCCCTGCTCTGCCCACTTCTCGGCAAGTTCGGAGCACACTGTGCGCTGTCGTTCGTAACGCTGTTCGATGCTGAACACAGCATTTATCCACTGCAATTTCAGCGACTGCGGAAACGACTTTGCAAACTCTTTATCGTGCTCAAAGTGCTTCATCAAACCATCAAACGCAATCGCCAACACCCCCTGCTTCCGAGCAAGGGCATATACGCTCTGCCACGATACTCCCTCAACATCAGACACCACCACTCTCTCCGTACCGATTGCAACACGAAGGAGATAAAGTAGGATTGATGTCATTTTATTTGACTTGCTCATTCTATTCATTCATAATATTTTCGAGCAGGTTCATCTGAAGCTCAAAATTGAAGTATTTCGCCGAGAATTCGCGTCCTTTACACCCCAATTCTGCGCGTTCTTCAGCCGACATTTGTGATACGCATAGCACAGCATTTGCGAACGCCTCTGCATCACCTGCCTTCACCGCAACTCCACAACCTACGCTCTCAATAAGTTCCATTGCTTCGCCATTTATCATTGTGACAATTGGTTTGCCTGCGGACATATACGCTTGTATCTTGGCTGGTACAGTCAACGCAAATATAGGTTCGTCTTTAAGCGCAGCAAAGAGTAGGTCGGCCTTAGCGAACGTGGCAGGCATCGCCTCCAACGGATATGAGCCTACGCAATGAACCGTGGAGGATAGTTGTCGTTTAGAAATTTCACCATATACCCACTCCCTCGCTCGTCCGTTGCCTACTATAACAAAATGTATATTCGAACGATCCTTCAGCCGCTCCGCAGCATCAAGCACCGTCCCAAAATCCTGCGAAGCACCAATATTGCCCGTAAACATAGCTACAAAGCCCTCGGGAACATCGGGAGTATCAACACTTCGCACCTCAGTAAGTGCGGCATCCACCCAATTCGGGAAGTAGATAATCTTTGACGCAAAATCGCCCTTGGCGCATATAGAACGTTCGAACCCCTTCGAACTAATCAAAATCTTATCTGAGTTACGATAGAACCATCGCACCATACGCGAGAAGAATCCGAGAATAAACTTATTACGCAGACCTATAGCTGCCGTTAGACTCTCTGGCCACAAATCAAGAACCCAAAAGTACATCGGTATTCGCTGCAACTTCTTAACAAGTGTCGCAGCAACACCAATAGTTACAGGCGAAACCTGATGCACAAACACGGCAGCGTATCTATGCCTTAACGCAAGATACAAAGCAATCAGACAAGATGAGACGAGATAGCTCAAATAGTTGAGCGACAATCCTATCTTGCCTCCATCGCCTCGCGGAATAACAAAGCCTCTAATAACCTTTACTCCATTGACGACCTCTGTGCGGCGCTTGAAAAGTCCGTAGCCATCAAAGAATCGTCCTTGCGGATAGTTCGGAATTGCCGTTAGCACAGTAACCTCGTAACCACGACGTTGTAACTCAAAGGCAATATCATTGCATTTGAAGTTTTCAGGATAGAAATACTGCGTTACAAGCAGGACTCTTTTGGGCATACATCTAATTTATTTTCGCCAAACCATCTTATTTACTACGCCCGTATAGGACTGAATCAACTTTACAACCTTCGTCGAAACGTTCTCATCGGTGTAGTTAGGTACAGGTAGACCGTTATCGCCATTCTTGACCATCTCCACTGCCGTATCTACCGCCTGCAATAGCGATTTTTCGTCAATGCCCGCCAAGATAAAGCACCCCTTATCCAACGCCTCTGGTCGTTCGGTCGATGTACGAATACATACCGCAGGGAACGAGTGTCCAACGCTCGTAAAGAAGGAACTCTCCTCTGGCAATGTTCCGCTATCGCTAACCACCGCAAAGGCATTCATTTGCAAGCAGTTATAGTCGTGGAAGCCGAGTGGTTCGTGCTGAATAACGCGCTTATCCAACTCAAATCCGCTTGCCACCAAGCGGTTACGACTGCGTGGGTGGCACGAGTACAAAATCGGCATATCGTACTTCTCCGCCATCTTATTTATCGCGGTAAAGAGCGAGGTAAAATTCTTCTCAGTATCGATATTCTCCTCGCGGTGAGCCGACAATAGTATATATCTACCCTTCTCCAAGCCCAATCGCGCGTGAATATCGCTTGCCTCAATCTCTGCCAAATTTTCGTGCAACACCTCCGCCATTGGCGAACCACTTACATAGGTGCGCTCCTTCGCCACGCTCGAAGCGTTAAGATAGCGACGCGCATGCTCCGAGTAGCAGATATTAACATCCGAAATAATATCTACGATACGGCGGTTGGTCTCCTCTGGCAGACACTCATCGAAACAACGATTTCCCGCCTCCATGTGGAAAATCGGGATATGCAGACGCTTTGCGCCAATCACCGAGAGGCACGAGTTTGTATCGCCCAGCACCAACACTGCATCGGGCTTAATCTGCACCATAAGTTTATACGACGAGTTGATAATATTACCCATCGTTGCACCCAAGTCATCGCCCACGGCATCAAGATAGACCTCAGGCTCCGCTAACTTCAAATCGCGAAAGAAGATACCGTTAAGGTTATAGTCGTAGTTCTGTCCCGTATGAGCCAAGATGCAATCGAAGTACTTTCGGCACTTATTGATTACCGCCGCCAAGCGAATAATCTCAGGACGAGTACCCACGATAATCAAGAGTTTGAGTTTGCCATTATCGGCAAATTTAACATTTGAAAAGTTCATATCTTTTATTTCTTTAATTTTTCAACAGGATCAAAGTATGTATCTGGTTTCGATGGATCAAACGCCTCATTCGCCCACATCACCGTTACCAAATCTTCTGTATCCGAGAGGTTGATGATATTGTGAGTATAGCCCGGCAACATATGCACCGCCTCGATCTTCTCGCCACTAACCTCAAAGTTCAGCACCTCGTCCGAGCCAACCCTGCGTTGCTGAATCAGGCCGTGTCCCGACACCACAATAAAGAACTCCCACTTGGTATTATGCCAATGTTCGCCCTTGGTAATGCCTGGCTTTGAGATATTTACACTCACCTGTCCGCACTTCTCGCTACGCAACAACTCCGTAAACGAGCCACGAGCATCACAATTCATCTTCAATTCGAACGACACCTTCTCCTTCGGCAAGTAACTCAAATAGGTCGAGTACAACTTTTTCGCAAAGGAGTTGTGCGGAATTTCAGGTACAACAAGCGTCTGCGGTTGCGCCTTAAACGACTCCAACAAATCGACAATCTCGCCAAGGGTAATTTTATGCGTTGTAGGCACAGCACAATACCTGCCTTCATTGCACAAGATTGTCTCCACCCCCTCAAACTCGCAGTGATGCTCCTCGCCTTTGAGTGCGCCAATCATTTCATCAACCAAATCGTCAATGTAGAGTAGCTCCAACTCCGTCGAGCGGTCATTTACCGTAATCGGCAAATCGTTGGCTATGTTGTTGCAGAAAGTCGCCACTGCCGAGTTGTAATTCGGGCGGCACCACTTACCAAAGAGGTTCGGAAAGCGGTATACCAACACTCGCGCGCCCGTGCGCGCACTATAATTAAAGAATAGCTCCTCGCCTGCACGCTTGCTGCGTCCGTACTCGCTATCGCCAAAGCGACCTGCCAAAGTTGCCTGAATTGATGATGAGAGCATTACGGGGGCTGTGTTGCCGTACTTCTCGAGAGTTTCAAGCAGCGTCGAGGCGAAGCCGAAGTTGCCCGCCATAAACTCCTCCGTATTCTGTGGACGATTTACGCCCGCAAGGTTAAAGACAAAGTCTGCCTCGCGGCAGTAGGCATCAAGTTGCTCCGCCGTCGAGTCTATATCGTACTCGAAAACCTCCTCAACAAGGACATCTCCGTAGCACTTTGCCTTGCTATCACGTATATTTTTGAGTTGTGCACAGAGGTTTTGTCCGACAAACCCCTTTGCACCTGTCACCAATATCTTCATACCTTAGAATATATCCTTACTCCACATCGACTTGTCGTAACGCCAACTATCCTTCAATGCTTCCTCCAAAATCTTACCCGAAAAGACGAGCAAAATGGAGTCCTTCTCGTACGCCTTGATGCAGTTGGCAAACCCCTCGGGCACACACACTATCTTACTCTCACGCTCGGATAGTTCGTACACCTCCGGAACGAGATCGGGCGATGGATTTTCCCAATTGTCAATCTCGACAAGAGCTACTCTGAAGAAACCCTTGATGCAATAAAACCACTTCTTCTCGAATTGGTGTCCGTGCCAGCCACGTATGACCGACGTGTCGGGATGATGAATAAAGTAACAACGCTCAACACCCGGAAAACGAAAGGCATTCAACGAAGAAATCTGACCTCGCTCATCGCGAAAGATCTCGCCTTCAACAACTTTAATCTTCGACATTACTCGCTGCGTATTTCTCTCGATTTAGCGCGTGGCTGCAAGCCCAAATCCTCGCGGATAAAGCGCAACTTCAACAACAACTCCTTCATACCCTCAACATCAAGACGGCGTGTATTGTGCGAGTGGTAGTCCTCGATTTTTGAAACCTTCTCATTGCCCTCAACAAAGAACTTGTCGTAGTTCAAATCACGGGTATCGCAAGGGATACGGTAGTAGTCGCCCATATCGACAGCCTTTGCCATCTCCTCGCGGGTTACGAGAGTCTCGTACAACTTCTCGCCATGGCGCGTTCCGATAACTTTAACCTCGGTCTCGCCATACTTCGGATTAATCTTTGCATAAGTCTGCTTCAACGCCTCTGCCAAAGTCGAAAGAGTTGCCGCAGGAGCTTTCTGCACGAATAAATCGCCATTCTCGCCATGAGTAAAGGCGTAGATAACCAAATCGACAGCGTCGTAAGTCGGAGGCCAAGCGGTCTTAGGAAGACAATTTTCATTTTCAACTCCTTGGCTCACAGAACGACATGGCTACGATCCGACTTGCCAAAGTCGAAAGAGTTGCCGCAGGAGCTTTCTGCACGAATAAATCGCCATTCTCGCCATGAGTAAAGGCGTAGATAACCAAATCGACAGCGTCGT
>JAZNHC010000141.1:0-3236 GCA_045576755.1 Alistipes sp. | reverse complement strand
GCCTGTCGTGACGATGATGTCGCCGCTGTTAGAGCAATTCTCTGTCGTTGTAACAGACGAGTAGCGACCAACAATACCACCGATAATGGCTCCGTGCTTAGCTGTACCATTCATTGTGATATCGCCCGAGTTGTGGCAATTAACATGATTTACCGCAGTCGTAGAGGTTGCAACGATACCTCCAACGCACATAAACATATTGGCCTTCTCGATTACTGTTCCCTCGCCAATGGTGATGTTGCCACTATTGTCACAATCGGTGATAGGCTCATCTCCACCAAAACCGCTAAATACGCCACCGACATAGAGGTAGTTTACATCTGATGAGTGTGTATTTAGAGCTGCGGCGTAGTTTACATTTACAACGATATCACCCTTGTTGTCTACATTGGTGTATGCAGCTTTGGCACGACGAGCTAAGCAACCCGTAATATGGAGGCTCGCATAGCGATCTGCATATATGTCATATGTACCATCTACAGTAACACAGCCCTCGTTCGAGCAGTCTGTCATGGCGTTTCCTGCATAACCAAGAAGTCCGGAAACATAGAAACCTCCTACGTATGCAGAAGAACCCTGCTCAAGGTTGAGTGTTACATTTACCGGTGCATAGTTGTGGCAGTTGCTGGTAGTCTCGTTTTTGTGACCAACCAAACCACCAATTGAAACACCCTTGTCTGCGTCTGGCCAATCGCCCGAAGGGTACATCTTACCCGTTACGGTAACCACGCCTGTAGACTTGTTTGTAGAGTCCGTCATTGCATTGCCGGCATAACCCGCGATACCACCAATCTTATTCGACGAGAGATTGGTGTCGCTCTCAACAGCATCGCCATAGACGCTTACCGTACCCTCGTTGTGGCTCGAAACTATAGAAGCACCTGTGTGTCCAGCCAAGCCTCCGATGCTGTATCCGTATGCCTGTGCGCCCTTGACAAATGTTACGGCACCCTTGTTGGTACAGCCGTTGAGCTGACCAGCGCCCAATCCTACGCAACCTCCTGCGCAGAGCGTAATGGCAGGAAGAACATCGGTGACACTCTGAACTTTAGTGTTGAGATTTATCGCACCATTGTTGGTCGAAGAGAGAATTTTAGACTTGGTATATCCTGCAATACCGCCTACATATTGGTCGCTCAGAGTACCCTTGCCATAGATTGTTACCTCGTAGTTCACAACACCGTTGTTGGTGCAATTCGAGATTTCAACATCACTTGGTGAGACATATCCGAAGACTCCTCCTGTAGAGAAGTGCTTCTCTGTTGTTTTGCCATTGCTATCAACGTTCGCTGCAGTAGCCGAGTTGCCCTTGATGCCCGATACATAGATCTCGCCATTGTTTACGCAGTCCGTTGCACTTCCTCCGATGTATGAATATCCGATAACTCCACCAATAAATGCAAAGCAGTTCGATGTGCCGTTATAGACATTTGCCGTATGCGAAATCTTGCCATAATTCACGCAGTTGGTTACGGTGTGCTTGGTTGTACGAGTATAACCCAAAATACCGCCTACAAACTGATATCCGGTATTGCTATTCTTGCTTGGTGAGTAGGTTATCGCAGCCTTATTGGTGCAATTTGTGACCTCTGCACTGTAGCTGTCACCACAGATTCCGCCAAAGAACGAGTAACGACCAACACTTGTAAATGTGATAGTACCTTCAGCGTGGTTGGTGCACGAAGCGATCTTGAGGGCATAGGAGCGACCTACAATACCTCCCGCATCGGTCTGACGCGAAACAGTCTTCTGTGTAATCGGACCATAGTTGTCGCAATGCTCGATAACGGCAGTTTTATCCGAAGCAGCGCCCACAATACCGCCACACACAGGCGAAGAGTATGTCTCGTTTGCCTTGGAGTCGTTGATAGTAATCGATCCGTAGTTCTCGCACTCCGAGATGGATGTTGTAGCGGCTACATCTGCTACCACATTGGTAAAACCTACGATTCCACCGAATGTAGGAGAGTAATAGAGCTTCTGCGTTGAGATGTCGGCAGGGGTGACAAGATTACCTACGAGGTTTACACGGTTTACGCACTTCGAAATGGTTGCACCATAAGCGCGTCCCACCAATCCTCCGATGTTTGCAAGTGTAGCATTGAAGCTGCCTGAGAGAGTCACGGTGTTGTAGCTGAGCGTGATGGTACCGCTTGCCTCGCAGTTGATAAGCTGCGCTGTAGCTGTCGCAGTAGATTTCAGAGTCACTGCAATAGCTCCCGAGAACAGTGTGTTGGTCATATCGATATCAACATCGGCAACCTTCAAGTTCTTGATAGTTGCGCTGGTTGTTCCGAACAATGGAGCCTTCAAACCGCTGATAGTATAGCCGTTGCCGTTGAAAACCTTCGCATAACCCTCGATAGGAGTCCAAGTCGCGTCGGCAGGAATGGCGATGTTCTCAATCACCAAAGCATTCTTATCGGTGGTGGCAGCAACCGATGCAAACTCTACCAAGTCGTCGTAGTCGGCGATGATAAAGTCGGTAGCGTTGGCTGCGTACTCGATAGGGGTAGCGAAGTAACGTACATTACCCACCTCCAAAGGATTCTCGTCGTCAGCCTTGATATTTGCTGTCATCACACCATTCTCGGTGTCGTACAAAGTGACGTGGAGAAGGTTGTACTCGCCTGCAGGAACTGCTACGTGAATGTAGGTAGGCTCATCCGACAACTGAACACCCTCGCCAAATGAGTAGTTGATGACGTTTGTTGCATCCGCAGACGGGGTGAGCTCGCCCGATGTGAAATCGATATCGAAAACACCTGCAACAGGACCATTTACGGTTGAGATCTGAGCCTTCTTCAGTTTGGCCGAGCCCTTGACACCGAACTTCAATACGCCGGTCAAGTGCTTCAGCTGTACACCCAAGCCTTCGGCATTGTAGCCATACATTGTAGCAACATTGTCGCCGAAGGTATTCGCGTCAACGTGCGATTGTTCTGCCGCAAATACCACCTTGCCTGCGTCGGCTGCGGGATATGCGACAGAGTAAGGAGGTGTAAGCTCGCCCTCGAAGGTGAAGCTCGCGATTGCCTTATTTTCGGCAATGGAGATAGAAGATGATTTAACGCCATTTACCGAGATAACGTCGTTTTCGCTCCAATAGAGCGGATAGATCTCACCTGCTTTCTCGCCGAGCTGAGTACGTGACTCCTCCAACGAGAGTGAGATGACAGTCTGACCGTCGCCGCCCAACTGAACGCCGAGGTCCTCAGTTACATCGGTTGTACACG
>JAZNHC010000140.1:0-3451 GCA_045576755.1 Alistipes sp. | reverse complement strand
TGACTCTCGGATTCTCGCGTGACGATATCGCGAAGTTCCTTCCTGTATATCTCGACAAGAACATCATCAAGGCAGATCCATTCAAGGTTCTTGACCGCAATGGTGTAGGTCAGCTTGTTCGTGAGGCTGTTATGAAGGGTCGTTCGACTCGTCTCGATTTGAAGTGCGGTATCTGCGGTGAGCACGGTGGTGAGCCATCGTCGGTAGAGTTCTGCCACTATGCAGGTTTGAACTACGTAAGCTGCTCGCCATTCCGTGTGCCTATCGCACGTTTGGCTGCTGCTCACGCTGCTCTCAAGGAGAAGTAGAATATACAACGATAAACCGCATCTTTGCGGTGATGCGAAAGGGTTGCAATTTTCTGTAACCCTTTTTTTATGTGCGTAGGATGTGGTGATGATGCCTCCCCCCTCTCAAAAAAGATGGTAATGATGCCGAAAAAAGCGAGCCGCTAAATGCAGCTCGCCAACTTAGAATGGAGTATTTCTACTACTCGTAGATGCGCTTTTGGCGGATAACCTTGCCCTCCTGCTCGATAAAGTAACGACGCGACTTGAGCAAGTTTCGCGACTGCAGCACCATAGTTTTGGTTTCGGAGATAATGCCGAGGAACAACATTCCGGCACGTGAGTTCGACTCGCCATTGGTGATGCGTGCCAACTCCTCCTTTGTCGATTGAGCCAAACGCTCGAAGAGGTTGTCGCGCATGGTGAGTACCTCGTCGATAGTAGAGAAATCGTTCGAAGTAAACATATATATAATGCGCGAATAGATCTCGTTTACATCGGCATTTATAGACATCAGATTGTCCGACTGCAAGTGGCTCAAACCGGTATGGTTATTGTCGATATGTTCGTACGAAGGGCGCGTAATGTGTACCAACGCCTTGGTCATCTCGTTCAGGTAGTCGAGAATCTGCACGTAGTAGAGCGAGAGGTTCAAATCCGAGCCGTAGGTGCTGCGAAGCGTCGAAGTGATCGAGTACTTCATACGACGATTCTCCTCGTACATTTCGTCAGCCTCGGCAGTGAGCTCTTTGAGTGCTTTGCGGTTCTCTTTCATCAGTGCTACGATGGTGCGGTTGTAGATGCGTGTTGTAGCCTTGATGGTCTCGGATACGGTGGTCATAGTGTTGTCCACGAGGTTTTCGCGTGCAACAACATCATTCTTTTTCTTCCCCTCCTTCTTTTTCTTCGGCATAAAGTTGCTGTGAATGAACATATAGAGGCAGAGGAGAGTGATGATGCCGAATGCCCACGCTTCACCCCACATAAGCAGCAGACCGAGGATGAAGGCAATGATAAATCCGCCAAATCCGGTCACGAACCAACCCATAACAACGGTGAATACACCCGTGATGCGGTATACGGCGCTTTCACGCCCCCAAGCCTTATCGGCTAACGACGATCCCATAGCCACCATAAAGCATACATAAGTGGTCGAGAGCGGCAATTTGAGCGATGTTCCGAGTGCGATAAGTAACGACGCGGTGGTGAGGTTTACGGTTGAGCGAATCATGTCGTAAGGTGCGCCACTATGCTCGATATCAGCCCACTCGAAGCGTTTTTCGATAAAGTTCTTAACCTTCACGGGAGTTACCTTGTCGAAGAAACGTGAGGTATTCACCGCTGCACGAACAAGCGCACGCGAGAACAGCGAAGAGGAGAACTGCTGGTCACCGCCGCCGTCTGCCGACGAGAGTGACAACTCGGTCTGCGATACGTTCATTGCCTTGCGCGATGTCCAAAGTGTGATAACCATTATGATACCCGCTATAACTATAAATAAGGTATTCGAAGCCGATGAAGGCTCAGCAAGAGCTGCCATTGCGAGATCTTCGTTACCTCCGGCGGCCTTAGCTACGGTAAATGCCTCCAAGCCAGCGATAGGAACACCGATGAAGTTTACGAGGTCGTTACCTGCGAATGCCAATGCCAAAGCGAAGGTTCCGGCAAGGATAGTGATACGCAAGATGTTTACACGGAAGAGCTGCAAGAAAAAGAGTATCAGCGAGCAGACAATCCACGATGCGGCAAGAGCAAGGAGCAAATGCTCATCAACCCACGCCACAAACGCGGTGCCTGCAAGTTGCGACTTCAAGCCCTTGAAGAGTGCAAAATAGATGATGGATGTGAGCGAAACACCGCACCACATTGCACCTAAGCGACGCAACATCTTCACATAGCGGAACGAGAAGATCAGACGCGAAATCCACATCACAATCGTACCCATTGTGAAGGCAAGAATCACCGAGAGAAGGATTGCCGATACGATACCCATTGCCTTGGTTGTGTTGAGGTAGTTACCCAACTCCAAGTAGGAGATATTAGGGTCGGCACCGATTTTGAAGAGTGCCACTGCCACAGCCGAACCGAGCAGACAGAAAATGAGTGATACGGTTGTTGATGTCGGCAAGCCCAACGAGTTATAGAGATCGAGCAGGATGATATTCGCAAACATCACACTGACGTACAGCATCATCACCTCTTTGAAGGTGAATAGTCCGGGGTTGAACATTCCGTGTCGTGCAACATCCATCATACCGCTCGATGTTACGGCTCCGATAAGGATTCCCACCGAGGCTACGATAAGAATTGTCTTGAACGATGCAGCCTTCGAGCCGAGTGCCGAATTGAGGAAGTTCACCGCGTCGTTGGTGACTCCCACATAGAGTCCCGATACTGCAAGGATTGCCAATATGGCGACCATTACATAGTAGATTTCTTCCATATTATGTAGTTTTGGTTATTATTCACTTGTACAAAGATAGAATGTATTGGTTGAAGATACAACGCCCTAATTTAAATTTAACAATTATTTAACGTCGGCGAATGGTTGGTATTGGTGCAACCGCATACTATCCCACAAACCTCTCCTGTCTGCCTCTTTTTTCGCGTTTATTTCATTAAACTTACTTCATATATTTGCAAAGTAAAATTACGTTTTTTGCAAGTCTGAAAAAATAATATTATATTTGCGAATAAGAGTATACGCTATTGCCCTCCCCAGAGTTGTCGTGGGGGGGGTAATTTGCTATAATACAGACACTTACATATACAAAAACCTAATAACTAACTAAAAAATGAAAAATTTTACTAAAATTTCGATGGCAGTTGCAGCGTTGTTCGCGTTCGCGTGTGCAACCGATGTAACTGAGGACCTCGGCGTTCAGTTGGGCGGCGACGGTCAGACCGTCATCTCACTCTCGTTGGAGGAGTCACGTACTCAGCTCGGTGAGAAGGCAGGTGAGGTCTATCCGCTCCTTTGGAGCGATGGCGACAAGATTTCGGTGAACGGAGTCGAGTCGGGTGAGACTGTAATCAACGCAGAGAATGCAGCAAATGCATCCTTCGCAATCTCGGGTGTTTCAACACCTTACGCTATTGCCTACCCTGCAGCCCCTGCAGGTCAGGTGCTCTTTGCCGACAAGCAGGCTTACACTTCGAACACT
>JAZNHC010000139.1:0-18903 GCA_045576755.1 Alistipes sp. | reverse complement strand
GCTCGATTATCGACTGCGAGTTGATGTACTCAATGCCGAAGGGCTTGACTGCTGCTACGGGTATGGATGCGCTCACTCACGCTATCGAGAGCTTTATCACTCCAGGCGCGTGGACTATGAGCGATATGTTCGAGTACAAAGCTATCGAATTGGTGGCAAAGCACCTCAAGAATGCCGTTGAGAATGGCAAGGACGAGGTTGCCCGCGCAGGTATGGCCGAGGCGCAATATATCGCAGGTATGGGCTTCTCGAATGTTGGTTTGGGCATCGTTCACTCGATGGCTCACCCACTCGGAGCATTCTACGACACTCCGCACGGAGTAGCAAATGCACTGCTTCTCCCTTACATTATGGAGTACAACGCCGACTCTCCGTCGCGTGCCAAGTATCTCGACATCGCAAAGGCAATGGGTGTAAATACCGATGGTATGAGCGTAGACGAGGGTGTCAAGGCTGCTATTGATGCAGTTCGCTCGCTCTCGCTCTCGATTGGTATTCCGCAGCACTTGTGCGAGATTGGCGTTAAGCGCGAGGATATCCCAGAGTTGGCCGTTGCGGCATTCAACGATGTCTGCACAGGTGGCAACCCACGCCCAACCTCGGTTGAAGATATTGCAAAGTTGTACGAAATAGCATTCGAGTAGTCGAACATATAATAGAGAATCCCTATGAAATCAGTATTGGAAAATCGCCCTGCACTTGCAGCCGAGGTTGAGAAGGTAGCCGAAGTAGCTGGCTACTTGTGGCAAAAGGGTTGGGCAGAGCGTAACGGTGGAAATATCACCGTAAATATCACTGAGTATATCGATGACGAGATTAAGTCGTTGCCTGCAATTAGCGAGGTATATCAGATTGGTGCGGTGTTGCCACATTTGAAGGGTTGCTACTTCTACTGCAAGGGCACAAATATGCGTATGCGCGACTTGGCGCGTCGTCCTATGGAGAATGGATCAATCATCCGCATTCTCGACGACTGCACATCGTATGTTATCATCGCGGACAATGTTGTAAAGCCGACCTCGGAGCTACCTTCGCACCTCAGCGTACACAACTACCTTATTGGTAGCGGCTCGCCATACAAGGCATCGTTACACACCCATCCTATCGAGTTGGTGGCTATGTCGCACAGCAAAAAGTATCTCGAAAAGGATGTTGCTACAAAGCTTTTGTGGAGCATGATCCCCGAAACGAAGGCCTTCTGCCCTCGCGGTTTAGGTATCGTACCATACAAGTTGCCTGGCTCGGTGGAGTTAGCAGATGCCACAATTACCGAGTTGGCAGACTACGACGTAGTGATGTGGGAGAAGCACGGTGTATTTGCCGTGGATACCGACATTATGCAGGCGTTCGACCAAGTGGATGTGTTGAACAAGTCGGCACTTATCTATATGGCAGCAAAGACTATGGGCTTCGAGCCTGAGGGTATGAGCGACGAGCAGATGCGCGAGATGTCGGTGGCATTTAACCTTCCTAAGTAGCATTGTCAAACATAACTAAACTTGAAGAAATGAGAATTAGAACATATTTCAGAGTTCTCCTTGCTGCTGTCATCTCTCTTTCGGTTATGACATCCTGCAATAGCGAAAGCAAGGACTATGTAGGTAATCGCGTTGATGCTCTCGATGCATCGGCTTGGGATAGCTCGATATGGATCTCCGTTGTGGATGCACCCATAGTGCCAAAAATTCCAAATGTCACACGTGCTGCCGATGGAGCCAGCTGGTTCCTCTCAACCGTGAAGAACAACAAGAAGGTCGTATCGGCAAAGTGGATGACTGCGGGTTTGGGTGTCTACGAACTCTACATCAATGGCAGGCGCGTAGGCAATGACTTCCTCAAGCCTGGCTACACAAGTGCCACCAAGACCAAAATATCGTTTACGTACGACATCACCGAGGGCTTCCTGACCGAAGCAGGTGCTGAAAACACTCTTTCGGCACAAGTGACCCCGGGTTGGTGGGCAGACAGAATTTGCTCGCCTCGCCACAATGTTGGTATGACAGGTGAGAAGTGTGCTTTCCGTGGCGTACTGCAACTTACATTCTCGGACGGCACAACGCAGCTCTATGGCACCAATCTCGAGGATTGGAAGGCGGGCATCGCAGGCCCGGTGAAGCACGCCGGAATATTCGACGGCGAGGAGTACGACGCACGCGAGAAGTTGGGCTTCGAAACACCTGAGAAGCTCTCTACACCTGAGGAGAACACCGAGTTCAAGGGCGAGATTGTCCCTTCGTTCGGAGCCGAAGTATGCCTGCGTCGCGACCTTACCCACTTGCCTATCAGAGCCTATGTCTACAAAGATATTGAGGGTGCTACCGAGGAGGAGTACGGAAAGGTAGTCATTGCGCGAGAGTACACCGCCGAGCAGATGATAACACTCGACGAGGGCGAGACTTTGGTTGTGGACTTCGGACAGAACTGCGCTGCCGTACCAGAATTGGTATTCAGAGCAGGGTCGGGAACTGTATTGACCTGCCTTCCTGCCGAAATTCTCAACGACGGTAATGGTGCAAAGAGCCGCAGAATGGATGGTCCTGGCGGCAGTTGCCACCACCGCAACATTCGCGGACAAAAGGATGGTATTCGCGTTATCTACACCTTCGCAGAGGGTGACTTTACAACATATCTGCCTCGTTGCACCTTCTTTGGTTATCGCTACCTTGCTATCACCGCGACGGGCAAAGTGGAGCTTGCAAGCATAAAGTCGGTTCCGGTATCCTCCATAACTGCCGAAATGGAGATTGGCAAGATCACCACCGGCAACGAGTTGATAAACAAGCTTATATCGAACACCTATTGGGGTGAGGTATCGAACTACCTTTCGGTACCTACCGATTGTCCTCAGCGCAACGAGCGTCTGGGATGGACTGCCGACACCCAGGTTTTTGCCGAGGCCGGTTCATTCTTTGCCAATACAAACGACTTCCTTCGCAAGTGGATGCGCGATATGCGCGATGCGCAGAATGAGCTTGGTGGCTACCCAAGCATCGCACCCGACGGAGCATTCGGAGGTTCATATATGCGTCACGGCTGGGCAGACGCAGGTATTATTGTTCCTTGGGTTATGTGGAAGCAGTTTGGCGACACGCGTATTATCGACGAAAGTTGGGAGTCGATGGAGAAATTTATGAACCACGTCAATGAGACCAAGTACGACCACAATGCTCTCCTCGCCGAGAATGGCAATAAGCAGTATGCCGATTGGGTAAGCTACGAGCCACTCGAAACACACTTCTTATTGGTATATAAGCCTGGCACAAGAGAGGTATTGCCTGAAGCTCTCGAATATTGGAACTACCTGAACGCCTGCTATTGGGTAATCGATGCTACATATATGGCCGATATGGCTAAGGCGACAGGTCGTTGCGACAAGAAGTATCTTGCCATGCTGGATGAGGCGAAAGCACGCGCGAAGAGCTACCTCAATGCCGACGGAACATTCAAGACCGAGATACTCAATACGATGCAGACTCCTGCACTCTTTGCATTGAAGACTCAGATTGTGGAGGGCGATGCTAAGGCAGCACTTATCGCTCGTCTTCGCAAGAACTTCAGAGAGCACGACAACTGTCTGCAGACAGGTTTCCTCGGCACTTCGATTTTGATGTCTACACTCACCGAGAACGGAATGGTCGATATCGCCTACGAGTTGCTTTTCCAACGCAAAAATCCAAGCTGGCTCTACTCTATCGATAATGGAGCAACAACCATTTGGGAGCGTTGGGACAGCTATACCATCGAGCACGGCGTAGGCAAGGGCGGTATGAACAGTTTCAACCACTATGCTTACGGCTGCGTGTGCGAGTGGCTTTGGGAGACCGCTGCCGGCATATCGTCCGACATATCCGATCCGGGTTTCAAGCATATCATTATGAAGCCTGTACCCGACCCACGTCTCGGCTTTGTCGATGCAGAGTACAAGTCGGCTGTGGGTGTCATCAAGAGTTCGTGGCGCTATAAGGGCGACAAGTGGATATGGAAGTTCACCATCCCTACAGGCGCTGTGGCAAGCGTCACTCTCCCTGGCGAGAGCGAGCCTACACTCTACGAAAGCGGAACATACCGAATCGTGAGATAGTCATCACGCTTCAACCACAAAAACGATGAGAGAAGGTGTCCAACAAGTTGTTTTGGACACCTTCTCTCAATATTATATAGGGTATAACCCTACTCTGCTGACTTAGTCAAAGGCGATGCCTGAGTATATACTCTCGCCGCAAGTTCCTTGTCGAGTTGGTACATTCCGTACTTGTCGTTCTCGACAGCCTCCGATGCAAAGATCATATCGCGAGCATTCTCCTCCTCC
Organism: Alistipes sp.; assembly: GCA_045576755.1. Classification (GTDB taxonomy): domain Bacteria; phylum Bacteroidota; class Bacteroidia; order Bacteroidales; family Rikenellaceae; genus Alistipes. The sequence continues at coordinate 14,594 of JAZNHC010000139.1, read as the reverse complement.
TCGATCTGTTCGTCGATAAACCATACAAGCATATTCGACGATGCGAAGTCGCGGTCCTCGTGAGCTATCGCTGCCAAGTTATTGATAAGTCCCGTAACTACCTTCTCGTGGCGCAGAGTCTCGCGGAACATCTCCTGCACCGACTCCCAAGCGGTACGCACCTCGGCTATTGGTTTCAACTCGACCTTCGCATCGCGCGAGTTGAGATAGTTCATCAGAATACGAGCGTGATCCTGCTCCTCGAGCCACTGAACATAGAACCAATTTGCCACACCCTTGTAACCCTTCGACTCGGCATCCATCGACATCGAGAGGTAGAGATATGCCGACCACAACTCGGCGTTAATCTGATCGTTGATAGCAGTCTGTAATCTTTCGCTTAACATAGTAGTATCGTTTTTAAGGTTATTATTTCTGTTTTCTACTGCAAAGATAATACAACTCTTGCAATTTGTCAAATTGATAATTTTTATAGTCACATAAGCTAAAACTATTGGAAACAGAAAAACCTATTTACGACAAAAAAATAAAAAACCGTGCAACGAAATTGCACGGTTCATATTGTTAATTCAGTCGAAAGTTCGTGCCACCGCGAGCCTCCATATCGGCTTTGGCGACCATTTCGCTTTGAAGTTGCACCATACGCAACATATCGCTGATATCGTTTAAGCCGCGCAGGGAGGTGCCTATCGGCATACGACACTGTAACTCCAACTCGGCAAGTCGCTCACGCACCTCCTCTAACCCCTCGGGCATAGCGATATATACACAATCGACCTCGGTATACTCCGCAAAAAAGAGTGCCATCAGTGCCGCCTTTGCAGCCGAGGGGATATGCTTGACCTCGATATTCTCGCGCGAGACACCGCACATAGCAAGTGACTGCAGAGCCTCGAACTCGCACTTCGACCCCTCCAACGCAACTACACCAACCTTTATATCCGAAATATTTATCATAGTTCAACTCTATTATTAAGGGCAGCCCATCGAGCCGCCCTTATATTGATCGAGATGTAACTGACGACTACAAACCGAGGTACTTCTCAGCCTCGCGAGCCTCAGCCGAGTTTGGATACTTCTCGGAGATAGCCTTGTAGCACTGCTGAGCTTCAACGTTCTTGCCAGCAGCCTCGAGAGCAGCAGCCTGCTTGCTGAGGTAGTATGGTGCAGTGTAGCCATTGTCCGACTCCTTGACAGCCTTTGCAAAAAGAGCTGCAGCCTCCTCGTAGTTGCCCTGCTCGACAGCTACATCACCCTGCAAACCGATATTCTGTGCATCGATAATCTCGGCAACAACCGAGCCACCTACAGCGTCATACTCCTTGAGGTACTTTGCTGCATTCTCCAAGTCGCCAAGACGGAGGTAGCAAATGCCTGCATAGTGCTTTGCGAGGTTACCTGCATCGGTAGAACCGTACTGCTCGATAACATCGAGGAAACCTGCACCTGACTCGTCGCCGTTGAGAGCAAGCTCGTAGTTTGGAGTCTCGCCCGAGAAGTTCGACTGAGCAGCCACGATAAGCTCCTGCGCAGCAGCCTCGTTCTTATCAACTACCAAATACTTGTAAGCATAACCACCTGCAACGAGTACCAAGAGTACTACGATGGCGATGATAACCTTTTTGCCGTTCTCCTCAAAAAAACGCTCGGTCTTGCTGACAGCCTCAGCTACAACAAGCTCTTCCTGATTTTCAATCTTTTTTGTCATAATTTTTTCTATTTTTTTTAATCTAAATTTATCGCATTTTTGGACTATAGTCCATAACAACTGACAAAATTACAATTTTTTACTCAATAAACTACTATTTTTTATATTTTTTTTGCTCTACACCGTTTAATATTGCACCATTTATGGCTATGGAGTCCCATTTCGCCATGCACGCCAATACATTTTTACTCGCAAAAAAAAGCATAACTTCCATTTTTTTATTACCTTTGTGCGGATGTACTATTTCGAGAATGGATATCATCTGCAAATTAATAAAAACTGAAACAATGAAAAAAATTTTCACACTCCTTGCCGTTGCTGCTATGTTTATAGGCTGTGCAACCACATCGTCATCGATGGCGAAACTCATCAACACTGCAACCCACACCCGAGTTCAAACCGTTCAACCAACTGTTGCGGTATTTGCCGACTTGGATGTTGCTCCTAACAAGATCTCATACTTCTTTATGCCAAGCCAGACCGTACAGAAGGGCGGTTATGACAATGTGGTCAATACTGCTGTTCGCGAGGCTCTTATCGCAAATGGCAATGCCGACGTTCTGGTAGGCCTGGAACAGCAAATCAAGTACGATGCAAACGGTGCTATCGAGTCGATCACCGTTAGCGGTTACCCTGCAAAATATGTAAACTTCCGCAGCCCTGGCGACGACTATCTTCGCGAGTTGGCAAAAGAGTCGCACAATAACGGAAATGCACAAGGAGCGCAAGGAACACAGGAGAGAGGCGGCCTTCTCGGTGGTCTTAGACTCGTAAAATAGAACAGACGGAAAGTAGATGAAAAGGCTTCTCTTCTTCACATTATGCTGCGTTATCGCACTATCTGTCGTAGCACAAGGCACGCGTCCCGTTCGAGGTGTCGTGTTCGACAACAACGGTGCCCCTATGTCGGGAGTAAAACTTACGGCTGTAGGCTCCACCGACAGCAAGGAGTCCGGCGCAGACGGAACCTTCGAGATGATGGTTTCGCCCTACACCAAACATATCGAGGCGAGCAAGGAGGGTTACATCTCTGCGCAAGCCGAAGTGGATGGATCGTACCTTGTATTCAAGCTCCAGGTGGATAAGAAATATGCCGAGAACAAGGCAAAGGCAGAGGCTGAGGCTCGCCTTGCTGCCGAGAGGGCAGCCGAGGCTGAGAGGGCCCGCATAGCAGCCGAGAGAGCAGAGGCCGAAAAAGCGGAGCGTGAACGTTTAGCCGAAGAGGAGCGCAAACGCGTCGAGGAGGAGCGACGTATAGCAGCCGAGAGGGCAGCAGCCGAGAAGGCGGAGCGTGAACGTTTAGCCGAAGAAGAGCGCAAACGCGTCGAGGAGGAGCGACGCATAGCAGCCGAAAGGGCAGCAGCCGAGAGGGCAGAGCGTGAGCGTTTAGCCGAGGAGGAGCGTAAACGCGTCGAGGAGGAGCGACGCATAGCAGCCGAAAGGGCTGCAGCCGAGAAGGCGGAGCGCAAGCGCAAAGCCGAGGAGCAGAAAAGGCAACTCGAGGAGGAGCGCAAACGCATCGAAGAGGAGCGACGCATAGCAGCCGAGAGGGCGGAGGCCGAGAGAGCTGCAAACGAGCGTGTTTCACAAGAAGCAGCCAAAAAGAGCGCCGCCGAAAAGGCGTTGGCGATGGAGCAGGCTCGTTTGGAGCAGGAGCGTCTGAAGGAGCAGCAGCGACAGGCACTTCAGAAGCAAAGAGAAGAGCAGAAGGCTGCGCTCTTGCGAGAAAAGGAGCAAAAGGCCGAGACTAAAAGAGCAAAGATAGCGAAGTGGCAACAAGCTACACTGAAAGGTTATCGCTCGATGGTCGAGTTCGCATTTATGATGGACTCGGACTTGATGCCATCCTACAATTTGCACTATATCGGTGGTTATCAAATCAACAACTACCTCTATGTCGGAGCCGGAACGGGTATCATGCTGCACGAATCGGGCTTTGCCAATCGCTCTGCCGAATGGTCGAAGCAGCCACAAGAGCACTACCTTCCGCTGAATGTTTGGAACATACCGGTATTCGCCTATTTCCGTGCAAACTTTATGGACCGCCGTTGCGCACCATACTTTGCCGTGGCTGCCGGATACAGATTTTCTGCCAACAACTACTTCATAATGCCTTGGCAGAGGCACGACTACTACAACACTTGCGGATTGCTGATAAATCCTCAACTTGGTGTCAATTTCCGTATGACCAAGAGGGCTGATGTCTATTTGGCTGCAGGTTTCAATATGCAGCAAATGCCTGTGTTCAATGCGAATAAATCGACAATGTTCGTCGCCTCATTCGAGAAAAAGTTCTACTACGGATTTGATTTGCGACTTGGCTTCACCTTCTAATATCGGATAAGTATGAAAAGATTATATACCTATGTGTCTATACTTTGCACGATAGTACTTGCCTGTTTGTCGTGCGAAAAAGAGCCATTGCAAACCAACTCCGGTACAAGCGAGTTGCTCGAAGTCCCAGAAGAGGAGATCGTGGTTAGCGGCAATCAAGGAACACATCGTGTGACCGTGCAGACCAACTTCTCCTTCACTGCAGCTGCGAGTGTTAGTTGGATAAAGTGCGTAGTGGAGGATCATAAAACTTTACGACTCGAAATCGACAAGAACACCACCATCTCAGACCGAGTGGCAACCATCGATGTCAAAATACGAGATACCTATTTCGATGTCTCCTACAGTAAGACCTTCCAGGTTAGGCAAACTCGTGGAAATGCGAGTGTCGAAGCCTACTTTATAGATCCATCCGGTTGGAATGGACCAACAAAGACAACAGAGATGTTTGTTTGGAAGAGTGTGGGTGAGACTTTAACAATGCACGTTAAGTCGAATACCGAATATACCATTTCGAGTGATTGCGATTGGCTTACCTGGGGCGAAGCGACATCAAACTCAGACGGAGTAGATGATATTGAGGTAGTCGTGGGTCGCAATTCGGAAGTAAACACGGATGGTCGAACCGGTCATATATATGTCTCGGCAGAGGATGTAAAATCGACAGTTACCATATATCAGTCGTCGTTTTCTCCAAGTATGATCATTGATTCTGAAAGTTCCGAAATCGACCTTTCGTACGCTGCAACCACAACCAACATAGAGTTCACTTCTAACACATCGTGGAAGGCGAGCTGCGATGCCGGATGGATTTCATTGAGAAAGGAGGAGGAGATTTTCGACAATCAAGATGAAGGGAAAAGTTGCGTACTCCCAATATCGGTACAGGAGAATACCAACGGAGGCAAGCGCAGTGCAACCATAACTATCGAGAGTGTGGAGAGCAGCTACAAACTGAAGATTGTTGCTACCGTAAACCAAGATGGTCTGTTTACTATATCCAACGTTCAAACACGCTACCTATACACAGCAGACGATTACCTTGTCTATCTGGAGGCACAACGCAACTGGGTGGCTACTTGCAATGCAGAATGGCTATCCTTAATTGAAACAAATGGTTCAGCTATGCGCACCTACATCCGTTTCAAATTGGAGGAAAATAGTTCGGAGAAGACCCGTGAGGCAGTTGTGACCATAACGGCAACTGACGATAGCGAGTTGCACGAAACATTTACTATTGTTCAGGATCCTATCAGCACGATATACTATTACGCTACGAGCAGCCTGTCAGCCTATGATTACAAGGATTATATAAATACCAACGCAAATGTTGTGACGCATTTCCACGACAAAGAGTCTAAGTTCGGCAGAATAATCTTTGACCGCAAAGTAACCTCGATAGAGGGAAGATTGAGTAGTTCTGGCTACTACCCAAGGACTTGGGGATACGCTACAACATCAGTTATCCTTCCTCCGACTATTACAACTATCGGCAAGTGCGTATTTAATAGTTGCAGCAACCTTACCCGAATAGATCTTCCGGCAAGCGTAACGCACATCGCAGAGGAGGCTATACATGGTTGTTCGAAAGTAACAGCCATCTACTGCGAGGCTGTTAATCCTCCAACGGGGGCAAGCGGAATGTTCTCATTGACCAATAGCGATTGTAAAATCTATGTTCCGACAGAGTCGGTTAATGCCTACAAGGCAGCTCCGTATTGGAGTGACTATGCGGATAAAATCTTGGGTTATAATTTCTAATACACGGTAGGCGATATGTACCTTTCAAGACTATCATTACTTAACTTCAAAAACCTCGCTCAAGAGGAGCTGACGCTCGACAAGGGCTTCAACTGCTTTGTCGGCGACAACGGCACCTGCAAGACCAATATCATCGACGCGGTATACTACCTCTCGATGTGTAAATCTTCGCTCGCAATGACCGATATGCAGTGTGTGCGTCACGGTGAGAAGTTCTTCGTGTTGGAGGGTGATTATCGCACCGACAATGACCGTCACGAAAGGATCGTATGTACCTACCAGCGTGGGTCATCGAAGGTGGTAAAACGCAATGACAAGATCTACGAGCGACTTTCCGACCACATCGGATTGGTTCCCGTAGTGATTGTATCGCCTGCCGATTCATCGCTCATCAGCGATTCGGCAGACGAGCGTCGTCGCTACATCAACGCCTTCATCTCGCAGCTGGACAAGAGCTATCTCGAAGCGGCAATGCGCTACAATACAGCCCTCGCCAACCGAAACAGCTACCTCAAGGTGGGTTCCGACGAGGAGATGCTGCGTATCTACGATGCACAGATGGCTCCTATGGCAGCCAAGATCCACAAGGCTCGTCTGGAGATTACAGAGTTGCTCTACCCTCTCGTTTGCGAATACTATCGCGCCCTCTCCGAAGATCACGAGCAGGTGGAGTTGGAGTACCGCTCCGAACTGAACAACTCAACGCTCGAGGAGCTGCTGCTCTCATCGCGTGAGCGCGACAGAGTAAACGGATTTACCACATGCGGAGTTCATCGCGACGATCTCCGCTTCTCGATTGGCGGATACGCTCTGCGCAAATATGGCTCGCAAGGACAGCAGAAATCCTTCCTCATAGCTTTGAAACTTGCACAATACCGCATCATTGCGCAGGCGTGCGGCGAGAAGCCCATTCTTCTGCTCGACGATCTCTTCGACAAACTTGACGAGAGTCGTGTATCGCGCCTCATCGAGTTGGTCAAGGGCGACGAGTTCGGTCAGGTCATCATCACCGACTGCAATGGCGAACGAATGGGCAACATTCTCCATAAGGCAGACTGCAGCTACAAATTATTCAACGTGACCTATGGCGAAGTTGTAAAGGAGGAGTAGAGGATGAAACGCACAAAAGCCCAACCCATAGGCGAGTTGCTCGACTCACTCTTCAAGAGTCCCGATGTTGCTCGCAAGATAGCTGAAGGATCGCTACCCCACGTTTGGCGCGAGGTTACGGGAGAGGTCGTAGCCGCCAACACACGTCAAGTACGCTTTGTGCGCGGAACGCTCTACGTACACGTGGCATCGAGCATTCTTCGTAGCGAGTTGATGATGCAGCGCGAGCGTCTTGTATTCTCCATCAACAAACGACTCGGAATAGACTTGGTACAAAGTGTTGTAGTGCAATAGCAGACGTCTTTTCACCCAAAAAGTTTTCATTTTTCGGCATTTTCACTATCTTTGCAACGCAAAATTTGCAGAGCAAAGATGTTATTTACCGATATTATATATGGTCCTGTACGTTCACGCCGATTGGGTATTTCGCTCGGTGTAAACTTGTTGCCACTTCATTCGAAGTTGTGCAATTTCGACTGTATATATTGCGAATGCGGATGGAACAAGGAAAATCGTAGCGATAAGCCTCGCTTCAACTCGCGCGAGGATATTCGCAAAGCTCTCAGCATCACCTTAGAGAGGATGCATCAGGAGGGCTCGCTACCCGATGTAATAACCTTTGCAGGCAATGGTGAGCCTACGATCCACCCCGAATTCGAGGATATTATCAACGATACAATTGCTCTGCGCGATAAATTTGCACCACAGGCCAAGGTGTCGGTATTGAGCAATGCCACACAACTGCATCGCGAAGATGTATGTCGCGCTCTGCACAAGGTGGACAATCCTATTCTCAAGCTCGACTCCGCCATCGAATCTACGGCACAACTCATCAACAATCCATGCGGCAACTACTCAGTCAAGGGTGTAATCGAGCAACTCGCAAAATTTGGCAAAGAGTTTGTGTTGCAGACGATGTTTTTGCGAGGCGAATACAACAATACATACATCGACAATACCACCGAGAACGAATTATTGGCGTGGGCAGCCGTTGTCGAATATCTCCGACCGCGCAGCGTTATGGTCTACTCGATTGATCACGCCACACCTTGCCAAACGTTGGAGAAGGTTTCGCGCGAAGAACTCGAAAAGATAGCCGAAAGGGTACGCGCCCTCGGCATTGAATGCTCTGCGGTATAGTATTGAAGTTGCAACCGCGAGCAATAACTAACGGTAACAACTTTAATATTCGACAGATGTACAACATAGAGCCATATCTTCTTATTCCTTTTGTGATAATGCTGCTATCAATAGCACTGATGCCGCTTATCGCGCCTCGTTTTTGGGGCAAGAACTCCAACAAACTGCTCTTTGTTTTGCTGATATCCATCCCGACGGCCATAATTTTGTCGCGCGAGGGCTTGAGTGCAAACCTGAAGCATCAGATGCTATACGATTACATACCTTTTATTGTGTTATTGGCTGTACTATATGTTGTGACTGGTGGTATTCACATCCACTATAGCACCACCCCACGTCCTGTCGTGAATGCAGCAATTATGTTTATCGGATATGGTTTGGCATCTATCGTTGGTACAACAGGAGCCTCGATGCTGCTGATACGTCCATTGCTCGAGATTAACCGTGATCGCGAATACAAGATTCACACCATACTCTTCTTTATCGCTATGGTAGCGAACTGCGGAGGAGTACTCACACCGCTGGGCGATCCACCATTGTTTCTGCTCTATCTGCGAGGTGCTGAATTCTCGTGGTTTCAGACCCTAATTCCGCAATGGATGTTCGTGGGTTCGGTACTTTTGGCTATATACTTCATTATCGACACCTATATTTGGCGACACAAGGAGGTTATCGGTGTGCGTCCACGCACCGAAAACGAGACTGACGAGCCCATCAAGATATCTTTCTCGGGTACGGTAAACCTCTTCTATCTCTCGGCTATTTTAATGTCGGTAGCCTTCATCAACCCAGGCAAGATTCCGGCTATGGCAGCCGAAGATGCAGCTTGGTATATTAAGTTCTTGCGCGAGATTGTGCTTGCCATTATCCTTGTACTCTCAATCCTCTCGACACGCAAGCGCGTGCGACGCGAAAACCACTTCTCGTGGGAGCCTATCACCGAGGTCGCAATCCTCTTCATTGGAATATTTGTTACGATGACTCCGGCATTGCTCTACCTGAACGAGAATGCCACTTCGCTCGGCATTACCGACCCTTCGCAGTTCTTTTTCTTCTCGGGCGCACTTAGTTCGTTCCTCGACAATGCCCCTACGGCAGTAGCGTTCCACACCGTAGCTGCAGGCTTACCAGTGGCGGAGGGCGCAAATCTTGTGGCAGGTATTCCTGAGCAGATACTTACGGCTATTGCTCTCGGCTCGGTATTGTTTGGTGCTATGACCTACATCGGCAACGGACCTAACTTTATGGTTAAGGCGGTAGCCGAGAATGATGGCGTGCGTATGCCGTCATTCTTCGGTTACATCTTCAAGTTCTCGTTGATCATCCTTCTGCCGACATATATTCTTATGGCATTGGTATTCTTTTAGACCACAATACAAAGACTACAGATGGCGAGTTGATATCAACTCGCCATCTGTTATTTATCTGTTTGACGTTGCACTCTATGCTGAGAGATGCTCCACCAAGATCTTCACTCCGATAAGCATCAGTACAATGCCCCCCACAAGCTCCGCGCCGTGCTTATAGCGGTTACCAAAGATATTTCCGAGATAGAGACCGAAGGCTGAAAAGAGGGCTGTCATAACGCCTATAACAGATATTGCCTGCCAAATATTCGCCTTTAGAAATGCCAACGAGACACCTATTGCGAGAGCATCTATACTCGTAGCTATCGCCAACATCAGCATTGTAGCGAAATGGAAATTCGCTCCTGTAGAGTCCTCTTCTTCATCCCCATTGAGCGTATCATAAATCATCTTACCTCCGATAATGGCCAGCAGAACAAAGGCTATCCAATGGTCGCAGCACTCCACAACGGGGGCAAAATGGATGCCGAGGAGATATCCCGTGAGTGGCATCAATGCCTGAAATCCGCCAAACCACACTGCTACCGACATATAGTGTCGAGCGCGTGGCCTATGCAGTGCCAAACCTTTTGCTATTGACACCGCAAAGGCATCCATCGAGACACCAATCGCCAAGAGTATAATATCAAGAATTGTCATCTTCTTTCGCTCTTTCCTTCTCTATCTTTGTTATCTTATCCTTGAAACGCTTGTAGACACGCATTACCTTTTTCACATAAGCGATAGTCTCGGTACTGCCGTGAAAAGCTCCAGCTCGAACAACTTCGTGATCGGCATACTCAGGCTCGGCAAGAAGTTGCAGATAGGTTGCTACAACGCTCCACTTGTTGGCATTCTCATCGTGAAATCGTGTCAAACGTCTTGCATCGGCAATACGTGAATAGCCTGCATTGTAGCAGGCGAGTATAAAGTTGAGTCGCTCTGTCTTATTGAACTTTTGCGAGAAGTGAAGCATGTCGTTGTTTTCGTGGAGAATTTGCGCCGCGACCTCGACATTGACCCTTTCGTTAAACAGCGAGTCCCGTTCGCACCCCATTCGACGTGCCACACTCGGCATTACCTGCATCAATCCCACAGCACCCGCCTTCGACACCGCATCGGGATCGAATTTCGACTCGACACTCGCAATGGCAGAGAGCAGCACCCAATCCACTGCATACTGCTCGCCAACCTCTTGGAACATTCCGTCATACGGAGATATGATCCACTCCTCCGCTTCGGGTTCCATAAACGAGAGTCGTTCCTCGTCGAGAACCACTCTATTGGCAACGCAGAGAGCAACGAACGATGCCGTCAGCATAAAGAGCAACGGCACAACCACGAGATTAGCAATCTTACGCCACATAGCTGAGGATTTTAGTCGTAGAAGGTCCACGAAATTCCAAACTTGAACATACCCGGGTTAAGTGGGTATCGCGCCACCGAGAAGTACTCGTTATTGCCAAAGAGATTACAGTTCCAATGCTGATACTTGAGCAATATTCGCATTCTCTTCCACTTTGCTGCAATAAAGGCATCGAGGTACGGATAGTTTCCGACCTCCACCTCATTCTGGTTGTAGAAGACCGACAACGCAGGGTTGTAGCCTTGGGCATAATAGCGCGTATTGAAGCGTCCGTCCACACCTATCTGCATTCGGAGCACATCGCGTTTCACCCAAAACTCATAATAGTAGGAGAGGAACGTTGATACGAGTGGCAACGGTACAACATGACGATTTGAGGTGAGCTGCACCAACACTCTGTGGTCGAGATGCACACCCTTGATATTAAAATTCTTTTGCAGATAGATGCTCGTCACACTCACCGTGCCATCGTGCTGCACAGGCAGGCAATCCGCCCCATAGTATATCTTGTTTCGCAGAATACTCTGCCAAAATCCCAACTCTATACCGTAGTCCGGAACGGTAAAGGCGACATTGAAGCGCGTCTCGCCCTCCTTCTTAAAGTCGTTACTCCAGCGGTAGTGATTCGAGTACCAATTGTTCTGCCAATATCCGGGTGATGTCATCGACTCGGAGAAGGATCCCGACAAAGTGAGCGGTTTCTTTCGGATATAGGCACTCATCGATGCTCGGGCTGAGATCTCGTAGTCACCACCACGATAACCCGAAGGATAGACCTTAAAGTTGGCACCCCAATCGGCATATTTTCTGATTTTACCCTGCGCACCTACATAGGCAAACCACGATGTCTTTTTCTCTCTCTTTATCTTGCCCGAGAGGTAGTCTTGCAGGCCAAATTGTGAGTAGGTATGAATATCCAAGCCTACACCTCCGTCGAGTGTTCCCACCACGCTGTTACGATCCCACGGCTGAGCCTGCACAAAGAGGCGGTTGGTGATTATTCGCTCATAGGTCGAGTCGCGCGTCTTTTCGGGATTGAGAAACCAATCTTTATAGTAAGTATCGGTATGCGAGTTGAAAGTACCATTCGGATTACGCGAGTATCGTTCGTCTTTGTAGGTCGAATATTTATCTACGTAGACCTTGCTCCACTCGTTATACTCGAAGGTATGACCTATGTATATCGCCGGCAGATCTGCCATCGAGAAGTCGCGTGGTGTCATACGCACAAACGGAATACCGATGGACTGTTTGATAAAGAAGGCGTTGTTGCGATAGGTGTTCTTCGCCTCGGCTCCCGCCAAACGCATTGGTATACCCGATGGCATCTCAAATACGGTATCGGTAACTGCCCAATTGCCTACTACACCACCACTCTCCTGCTGCTCTACTTTGTTGTGCGTATAGCCCGCATGTATCGAATATCGTCGTCCCGTATGAGCTATCGTACCTGCGAAGTTATTGTTCTTGACGCGCGACACATCGTACTTACTACGCGAGCCTCGCGAGCGAAAGTTTAACGACACCGAGGTCGATGGGTTAATATTCTGCGAAGCCATAATCTCGAAGTGTTCTTCGCGATAACGCTTCTGTCCCGACTCGAGATAGGTCATCCAGATATAAGGATGCTTCATATTGTAGAACGGCACATTCTCGGTATTGTAGGTGTATGTGTCGTATGGCTGCGAGAAGGTAAACTCGCGCGAACGAGTACGCTCAAAGTAGTTTACCTCGGTAGATGCCTGACCAAGACCTCCGACGGAGTTATTTCCGAGTCGCTTGTGGTAGTGCGGATAGTCCAAACGCCAGATATTGAGCGTTGTATCTATAGGCTCCAAACGGACCGTATTGTATTCGCGATCAATATGCCATTTGAAGTTACGCATAGCGCGCACCGAATCGCTGAAGAAGTATGATTCGAGTGGCTTACGCGGCTTCTTCTTTTTGGTAGAATCGGTCTGCTCGCCCTGAACAGGATTACCATTCTCGTCTACTTGCTGACCGTCAGTACCCTGCTGGGTTGTGGCACCAAACGGATTTTGCCCACCTTGTCCCATTCCGTTTTGGCCGTTACGCTGTGCGCGCATCAGCGCACTTGCATCAACCTGAGCATAGCCAACCACACTGACCAACACTATAGCGACGGTCAGTACTACTTGCAGTATGAGGTTTCTGCTAAACAAAATTGGAAACAGGGGTTAAAAGTTATCTTATTTTTCGGTCTTACGCTTACCGAAGATCCAGCGCAATGCCGACACTACGATATACATAACGATAATTGCCGGAATTGCGTATAATTTCACCAAACAAATCAGCAGACACGACGTAATCAGAAAGACATAACGCACTCTGTTATCTCTGTCGCCAAGCCCCCACGAATGGAACTTGAACGAGAACATTTTGATCGGACTTACCAAGAGAGCTGCCACAACAACCGACATAAGCACCAACCACTCCAACTCAACTATCAGCATATATCTCTCGCAGAGCGCAGCAACCGAGACACATAATATTGCCGAGCCGGGAGTAGGCAGACCTTCAAACTCCTCCTTCTGAGTCTCGTCGATATTAAATTTAGCAAGCCGCAACGCCGAGAGGGCTGCAATAAGGAATGGAACGTAGCACAAAATCTCGCACCACACGCCATCCAAACCATACATCGACGGCATCATTCCGCACAACACCGACATAGCCACAGACGGTGCCACACCAAACGATACCATATCGGCTAACGAGTCGAGTTGCACACCGACATCGGAGTATTGCTTGAGCAGTCGAGCTGCAAATCCATCGAGAAAATCGCACACAGCCGATGCGCACACAAAGGCAAATGCCATCTGCAAGTCGTTAAATACCAACGACAAAACAATCGAGCCCATACCGCACAGCAAGTTCAAAAGCGTAATGCAGTTTGGTATTGTAAAGAGTTTAATCTTCATTTTGACACTATTTATCACGCAAAGATAATAAAAAACTTGTAGTTTTTTCTATATGCCCTCAAAAATTTGCTTCCAATAGTTTTTGCATTTGTCAATATGGGGAAATAATTTCCGAAGCACAAACATCGTTTAACATTTTTGGTAGGTAGAAATACCCAAATTGAACATTTTTATTGCCATATACAATATTTTAGTTATATTTGCGTTTGAAACTTTTATATTTAACGTATGAATCAATACCTTAACCCAAGAGATCACTCCCTTCCGTTGAAGGCTTTTCGTTACTATTTGCAGTTCGTTAATTCGTGGCTGTACTTCCGCAAGGAACACGTTGTAGGCATCGAGAAGGTACCCGTAAATGGTACTCCGCTGGTCATTGTATCCAATCACCAGAACTGCCTTAACGACCCATTGTCGGTAGCTATGAATATGACCGACAGACGAATTAACTTCATCGCCCGTGCCAATGTATTCAAGAACCCTGTTGCAGGAAGTTTCCTCCGCAAGATCGGTCTGCTTCCGGCATACCGAATGTCATACGACGGCTACGCATCGGTAGCAAAGAACCGCGCAACACTCGATGCTGCAGGTCAGGCCCTGTGCGACGGCGAGACCGTGATGCTTTTCCCTGAGGCGGGACACCAAGATAAGCGTTGGCTCGGAACATTCAAGATTGCATACCTCAAGATCGCTTTCGATGCAGCCGAGAAGTTTAAGTTCGAGCGCGACGTTATGGTTTTGCCTTCGTGTAACCACTACTCGAACTACTTCCACGCGCGTACGGATATGTTAATTCGTTTTGGCGACCCTATTTCGTTGATGCCATACTACGATAAGTACAAGGAGAATGCTCGTGCAACTATGTTGGAGATTAACGAGATTGTACGCGA
>JAZNHC010000138.1:0-3489 GCA_045576755.1 Alistipes sp. | reverse complement strand
CCCTCTGAAACGATGTTTCAAAGGGTTTTGCTTGATTTTGTCCTCAAAACTTTTGGACTTGGAGCGGAAAACGAGACTCGAACTCGCGACCCCAACCTTGGCAAGGTTGTGCTCTACCAACTGAGCTATTTCCGCATTTGTTAAGAACTTTGCTCCACCTCTATCGGTTTTGCGAGTGCAAATATAAGGCAAATATTTTTATCGTGCAAGCAAAATGTAAAAAAAATTGATTTTTTTGTTCAAATGAATCATTTCCCCAATAATATACCATAAGAAATCGGCGGATAATAGCCATATCTTCTCGCTATTATCCACCGAAAAAATGGTTTTTGAGTCTGTTATTTGGTGAATTGTAACATCCAACTTAAGTTCTCCACGGAGAATGCTTCGCGGCATACCTCCTCGCGTGAGCGAACATTCAAGACAACCTCTTTGAGTTCGCCTCCCGCATCGCGCACCTGGTCGCCAAAGCTCTCGAGTGTCAATGCCACAGCGTGCACATCGGTCTCGCCCTTGATAGATATTACCGGAGTCTTTGCGATATTCTCGGCAACAATGGTCTCGTCAGGATCCGCAGCGACGATCATTCCTGCAGCGAAAGTGTCGGTGTAGTTCGAGAGGATCTGCCATACGCCACCTGCGCCTGCAGGTTGTGCTCCGTCCGAGTAGCCTATGATATAAATCTTCGAGGTGTCAATATTCGATTTGTTGGCAACGAAGTTGTCGATCAGCGCCTTCAATACGTCGGTCATTGTTGCAGCACCCTTCATCTCGCTTGCTGTTTCGTCCCAAGCGCGACGTGAGCTACATTGCGGAGCCAATACCGTTGCGTTGATGTTGTTGGTGGACAGGTAGTACCAGAGGCGAATTATTGCATCTGTGCGCAGTTGTGCCAGATTGTCCGATCCCGATGCGTATTGTCCGTGCAGTACAACTACGAGTGCCGATTTGCCCGGAACGGATGCATTGGTCGAACCCTCCTTATACGCGAGGTTTACACCATCGTGCGAAAAATTGCCCGCCTTGAAATATGATTCGATAGATGTAGGATAATTCGGAGCACCGGAGTCGTCCTTCGTACACTGAACGGAGAATAGGGCTACCACCAGCGCAAGAGCCAAGAGTCGTAATTTGGTAGTCATAATAGTAAAGTTTTAAGTTGTCCTTCTGTCTATTATGATACACAAAACTAAAAAAGGTTAAATGAAGATGAGATATTTTTAGAAAGATAGGGTGCCCAAATAATGTTTTGGACACCCCAATACTTATATATAAAAGTCCTATTTTATTTCAGTGGATCGGCTGCAACACCCTCGAATGTCATCTTCACCGGTAGGATGTTGCCCTCTTCGTCGAAACGAAGTTCGTCGATGCAGGTGCGTCGGTCATTGCCGTCAGTAGAGCCGAGAGGGTGGCGGTGGTAGACGATATAGTACTTGCCACTGCGTGGGTTGCGGATTACCGAGTGGTGTCCTGCGCCCGTGCCTACATTCTCGTCGGTCTGCAAAATCACACCGCGTGGCTCGAATGGGCCGAGTGGATTGTCGGCAATAGCATATTGCACGCGGTAGTTGGCTTTGCGCCACTTACCCTCTGACCACATAAAGTAGTACTTGCCGTCGCGGATAAACATGAATGGACCCTCGACATACTCGCCCGGGGTGATCTCCTTGAAGGTCTCGCCATCCTCGAACGGAACAAAGCCTGTGAAGTCGTCGTTGAGCTTGCAGACGTTGCAGTGTTTCCAACCGCCATAGTACATATAGTATGTGCCGTCGGTATCTTTGAATACAAATTGGTCGATAGGCTGTGCACCATTTATAATATCCTGGATCAGAGGCTTGCCAAGCAGATCCTTGAATGGTCCTGCGGGGGTGTCGGCAACAGCTACACCTATGCCGCCGACCTCGCCTTGCTTGACGTTATTGCACGAGAACATCAAGTAGTACCTGCCCTCTTTCTCGATGATTGATGGAGCCCACAGTGCGTGTGTGAGCCACGAAATCTCATTATTGTCGATAATGCGCTCATGCTTGGTCCACGTTACAAGGTCCTTCGACGAGAAGGCGTCGAGGTGGAGCTGGTCAGGGAATGGCTGCGACCAAGTGGGGTATATCCAATAGGTGTCGCCAAAGATTGCAGCTTCAGGGTCGGCGTACCAACCCTCAACGATGGGGTTACCGCTGCGCTTTTGTTCTGCGCACGATACAGTTGCGATAGCCAATATCGCAAGTGCGATAAGTTTTACAGGTTTTTTCATAGCTTTTTATTTTGGTTAGTTCTTTACACGATAAGCACGCTGCACCCCTTTGATGCGCATTATGGCGTGGATGAGCATATCCACAACGCCTACCGAAGGCACTTCGACGCTGATTGTTCCAACACCCGTTTTGTCGCCGCGCGAATTGAGGTTGATGGAGCGGATATTCAACTTCATATCGCGACTTACAACCTCGGTAATCTGATTTACCAGACCAGCCGAGTCGTTGGCGGTTATGGCAATCGTCACGCGGAAGGCTCCTTGTGCGCTTTCGCGCCACTTTGCCTCCATCACGCGGTATGGATACTGCTCACGCATACGCTTGGCATTCGGGCAGTCGGTGCGGTGGATGGTGATGCCTGAGTTTATGGTTACAAAGCCGAAGATGTCGTCACCCTTGATAGGGTTACAACACTTGGCGAGTTTGTAGACTATGTTGTTGATGCTCTCGTCGATGATGAGTGCATCGCTCGACTGCTTGGCAGGTGTCGAAGATGTGGCGCGTCGGCGAGCTTCTGCCTCAGCCTCGGCTGCACGACGCTCCTCGTCAGCCTCACCCGAAAGCCACTTCGTTAGCAGCTCCTTGACTACGGCAAGGTCAATCTTCTCCTGTGCTATAAGTTCGTAGAGGGCAGTGCCGGTGCGTTGCTTGTAGTATTTGCAGAGATATGCAACCACCTCGTCGATACTCTTTGTTATCTTCCAATTCTTCAACTTGCGCTCCAACTCTTCGCGTCCGAGGTTGGCACTCTTTGCCTGCTCCTCACGGATAACCGATTTGATCTTGCTCTTGGCACGGTTTGTTACCACAAAGTTCAACCAATCGGCCTTTGGCTGTTGGTTTTTCTGCGTCAATATCTCCACGATATCGCCATTGCGCAGGGTTTCGCGGATAGGTACCGCACGACCATTCACCTTACCTCCCGAACAGGTGCAGCCGAGGTTCGAGTGGATATCGAAAGCGAAGTCGAGCACGGTAGCTCCTTCTGGCAGCTTGCGGATGTCGCCATTCGGGGTGTAGACAAAAATCTCGCCCGAAGTCGGCTCGGCATCGAATCGGTCAGCAATATCTTCTTTGGTTTCGCTCATCAACTCGCGGAGTCTATGCAACCACTTCTCGCTTGATTGAGCCCCCTGATTTACACCTTTGTAACGCCAATGGGCTGCGATACCGAGTTCGGCAACATCAAGTCGGAGGCCAAGCGGTCTTAGGAAGACAATTTTCATTT
>JAZNHC010000137.1:0-3324 GCA_045576755.1 Alistipes sp. | reverse complement strand
TTCTTAAAAGTGATAATATTGCCGATTTAGTTGCACAAATATAGTGAAAAGGTTAGAAATTTCGTAAAGTTTTTCTATATTTGTCGTACAAAATAACACCTAATAAATTATTACTATTATGAAGAGATTATTTTTCATTTTTGCTTCGGCAGCTCTCTTTATGACAAGTGCAACCGCACAAGTTGTCGAGACTCCGGTAGTTGGCAAAACAGGCATCCGTCTCTATGACAAGAGCGTTCGACGTACCGAAATCATTTTGCCTCAAATCAAAGGCTACAACGCTTACAAGGCGGATTTTCACATTCACACTATCTACTCTGACGGTGAGGTTACTCCACGTGAGAGAGTACGTGAGGCTTGGTATGATGGTTTGGATATCATTGCTATAACCGACCACCTCGAGATCCGTACTTACGAGAAGTTTATGTTGAAGGCTCTCGCGCCATATAACAAAGATGGCAAGCCTTATACATACGCTAACGCAGGTGCGGGAAACAAGAAGGATAAGAATGCTCCAATGTTGTCAAACCTCAATGCAGGCTACGAAGAGGCTATCCATATGGTAAATAAGGAGGAGTATCCGATTATGGTTGTTCGTGGTACCGAGATTTGGCGAAACCCTCGCACTACAGGCGAGTACAACGCAATCTTCTTGAATGATATCAATGCTATCTGCCACCAAGACCTCTTTGAGTGCTTCCGTCGCGTTAAGGAGCAGGGTGGATTTATTATCCACAACCATCCGGGATGGCGTCGTAAGACTATGGAGAAGAGCGAGGATCAGATTCGTGCCTATGGTGAGAAGTGGGTTGATGCTGTCGAGGTTATTAACGGAACAACTCTCTATCCACAGATGATTGACCGTTGCGTTGACGAGGGGCTTACAATTACTGCAAGCACCGACGTTCACCGTCCATCGTCGCAGGTTTGGGCTCGCGATTGCGGCATATTCCGTACTCACACCATCATCTTTGCAAAGGAGTGCACCGAGAAGGCTATCAAGGAGGCTCTCAAGAAGCGTCGTACAATCGGTTACTCGGCTAACAACCTCATTGGAGAGGAGGTATGGCTCGAGCAGTTCTTCAATTCGGCTGTTATCTGCAAGCAGATCTACGAGAACGAAAAGAAGGGTAATCGCAAGTTCCAATTGACAAACACTTGCTCGATTCCGTTCCTTCTTCGTCGCGGTAAGAGCACATATCTTCTTCGTCCATTCCAGTCGTTGTGCTTGAATTGTGGCAAGAACAAAGAGACCGGAAAGTACACCAATCCAAAAGTCACTGTAGACAATATGTGGACAGTAGGCGACAAGCATCCTACATTCGTAATAGAGATCGACAAGTAGGATAAATACCTAATATAAATAGTAAGGACTTCTTAATTCAAGAAGTCCTTACTATTTTGTTGGTCGGAGTGAGTTAATTACCTAACTCCTCGCGCAATTTGCTCAATAATCCGAGCGGTGCGGCAGTAGAGAGATTCTTTATCGTGGAGATATGTTTCAATGATGCAACCTCCTCTTTCAGCTTTGCGATTGTTGGCTCCATATAGCAGAAGGAGCGTGAAATTTGACCTCCAAAGAGTAGGCATTCTATATTGAACTCTTCGAGTAACGGCTTAATCTCCTCAGCAAGAATTGAGGCAACCTTGCGGAACGACTCAAGCGCTTGTTCGTTGCCCTGGCCGCACATTCCGCCTATCATAGCTACGGTGAGGTTTGAGGGGTTATCCTCGCCAAGCACCTCTGCGTATGAGCGCAAAAATCCTCGCTTCGATATATAATCCTCGAGAACACCGTCGCGGTAAGGACGATTGTAGATGGATACAGCAGGCGAGCCGAGTGGCGAATATTGAATCTCGCCATCAGCGGTGTGCGCAAATCCGAGTCCCGTGCCGAGAGTAATGACAGCAACATTCTTATAGCCTTGTGCTGCGCCAAAGTGCATCTCTCCGAGAACAGCAGCCGTAACGTCGTGCATAAAGACTACCGGCATATCGGCACCAATTTCAGGCAACGAGTGGAAAAAATCTTTTACGGAGAGCTTTTCCAACGCTGCAAACTTGTGCGTCATATATGAGATGCCTGTGTTGTAGTCGAATGGTCCGGGGAAGGCTATGCCGACACCTGTCAATATGTAACCGTTATACTCGGCAATAGTCTTGCCGTGCGTGATTACAGTGGCAAACGACTTCTCTATCTCGAGGCGTGTGCCATCCGAATTTATCGGCACCGATGTCTCGGTATTAGGTAGCAACTCTCCGTCGAAAGTTGCTACCACCGATTTAACGAATGTTCCGCCTACGTCGAGTAGAAGAAAACACTTATTATTCATTCTCGAATCCCTCTTTAAGAGTTGTCTTGTGCACGCAGATTGGCTCGAGACCAAGGTTCTCGACTACGAACTCGCCCATAGCTGCAGGGACAACTGTCATATCCATAAACTCGGCATCGAAGTAGTACTCAGGATTGGCCTTCGAACGGATGCGGATCTTGTCGCCATCAACCAGAGTCAAAACGACGAACTTGCCGTTGGTATTATCCTCGATAATCTTCTCGAACTCCAAGCGACGCAACGAGAAGTACAACTCGTCGCACTCTCCTACGATGTACTCAGCCCAATCGACACCCTTGCGTACAAGACGTGGCTCGTGAACGATAGTGCCGTGAATTACGCTTGTGCGGCGGTTGAAATCCAAGACGCGCTCGCCGTGCCAAGTGTGGATTGGACGTGGCTTGCCATCGAGGTCAGGACGGAGATAGTCATACAACTTGTAGGTGTACGAACCGATAGTCAAGCTACCAATCTCCAAGATCACCTGGTTACGACCCGACGAGTGAATTGTTCCCGCAGGAAGCATAACCTGCAAGCCAGGCTTCGACTCCTCGTAGTTTACATACTTCATATAATCCACCTCCTTGTACTCGGTGTCGGCAGCCTTGATATCTTTGATGAACTGATCCTTGTCGGCATCGTCATTGAAACCGATGAAGGTCTTTGCACCATGACCTGTGACCACTACATAGTAGCTCTCATCCTGGCGGCCCAACTCACCGAAGTTCTCCTTGTTGTATTCGGCACCCGAGTGACATTGGATCGACATGTTTCCTGTTGAGTGATAGGTATCGTCGTAGTTAAAGCGTACAGGGAAGTACAGACCAAACTTCTTAATCGACTCGGCACCGCACATTGCAACACCATCGTGCTGAACGAACGAGTTGAATGGGAACTCCAACTTCTCTCCATCAGCCTCGATTACGATACTTACCTCCATTGGGATAAGGTCGAATACCCAAGCGCAGTTACGCATCTCCTTAGGAAGATT
>JAZNHC010000136.1:0-5868 GCA_045576755.1 Alistipes sp. | reverse complement strand
AGCCGAGAGGAAGATAACGTTCTTCGCAGCCGGAGCAGCCGAGATAGGCGATACGATGTTGTCGATGTGGTAGATAGGGTACGAAACACGAGTATTCTCGGTTACGCTCTTATCGTTGAAATCGATCTTACCGTTCTCGTCTACAGTTACGTTCTCGAGGAGAGCATCGCGCTTGATAGCGTTGTAGATATCTGGCTCCGACTCCTTGTCGAGCTTGATAACCTTTGCATAGCAACCACCCTCGAAGTTGAAGATACCGTTGTCGTCCCAACCGTGCTCGTCATCACCGATAAGCTGACGCTTTGGATCAGTCGAGAGGGTTGTCTTACCTGTACCCGAAAGACCGAAGAAGATAGCGGTCTCGCCCTTTTCGTTTGTGTTAGCCGAGCAGTGCATCGAAGCGATACCCTGCAATGGGAGGTAGTAGTTCATCATCGAGAACATACCCTTCTTCATCTCACCACCATACCAAGTGTTGATGATAACCTGCTCACGCGACGAGATGTTGAACACCACTGCAGTCTCCGAGTTGAGACCGAGCTCCTGATAGTTCTCAACCTTAGCCTTCGAAGCGTTGTAAACCACGAAGTTAGGCTCGAAGTCTACCAACTCCTCCTCGGTAGGACGGATGAACATATTCTTAACGAAGTGAGCCTGCCAAGCAACCTCCATAATGAAACGAACCGACATACGGGTATCCTTGTTAGCACCGCAGAAGCCATCTACTACGTAGAGCTTCTTGCCCGAAAGCTCCTTCTGAGCGATACTCTTCAACACTGCCCACGACTCCTCCGAGCAAGGCTTGTTGTCGTTTTTGTAATCCTCCGAAGTCCACCATACAGTATCCTTCGAGTTCTCGTCCATAACGATGAACTTGTCCTTAGGCGAACGACCTGTGTAGACACCGGTCATTACATTAACTGCACCGAGCTCAGTCTCCTGACCCTTGTCGAAACCTGTAAGGTTCTCCTTGGTCTCCTCCTCGAAAAGGAGCTCGTACGATGGATTGTAGATTACCTCGGTAGTGTCGGTAATACCATACTTCAATAAATCTTCTTTCTTGAAAGCCATAGTTTTAATTATTTAATTGTTTAACATCATCTCTCTGTTCTGGTTCGAGGTCTTTCGCACCAACCCCAAAGTGGCAAAACGGCTCATTATCAACCACTTCGGACATCCACTAAAGTTGGCAACCCATAAAAAGATGCGCAACCTTCGCGCTGCCCTTTCGTAAAAGCCCCTTTTTCACCGCTGCAAAGATATGACTTTTATTTTGAATTGTGAAAAAATTAACACTAAATTTTTCAAACTTTTTTCTCTTTGCGATATAAGTAACACTTATATTCCGTTTTCGAACAAAGCAAAAGAGGTGCCCAACTCTGCATCGGGCACCTCATTTAGGCTATTTTTCGATTTGTTACTTTACGACAACTTTTTTAAATATCTTCTGCGCTGCCGGTTTCACGGTCTTCACCATATTGAGCGGAGATGTTGCGCGAAGGCGACGCGGTGCAACTCTCTTCTTGCCGCTACTCAACGTCGATACGCCCAACTCACCCTCAATCCACTCCTCGAGTTCACCCGAGAAGGAGAGCGAATACTCATTTCCATCCTCACCGACTGCGGTCATAGCGATATTGTAGCTATTGCCACTGCCCTTGGCGATGGTCACCTCGCCCTGTTTGAAACGAATCACCTCCTCGAGGTAAGAGAACGAACTATCCAACAGACCCCAGAATGTTCCATAGTTTCCCCCATCGCTATCGGTAGCACCCGCCACGGCCGTTCCCGACTTAAAGGTCGATGCAATAGGATATGTTCCGGTAAAGGAGGTGGCACCAAGCGAAGTCTGCACCTCGATAACCATCATTTCGTTGGTATTCTCGGTATAGAGGTCGATATACCAATTGGCAGCACCCGTTTCGTAGTAGTCACCATAGTTCTCGTAGTAGCCATATACGAAGTTTGTAAACTGCGTACCACCCACCGTGCCACCACCGGTACCCGACGACTCCAAGGTTTTGAAAGGCTTGAGAGTTACATCGGTGGTGATGTCACCATTGGCGGTTACACCAAAGGCATATGCGTAGTAGTCGGTATTAGGCTCCAATACATTGTCGAAGAGGTACGAATCGGCACCCGACGAGAGAGCATCACCAAGGACGTAGCCATTGCTTGCGCACCACGAAACAAGATCGTCGATCAACTCGCAGGCAAATGCCTTCTTATCCGCGTAGCTATCCACCAACGACTTTTCGGCAACATCGAAATAGTAGGTGTCGTTATTCGATGGCGACACGCTCACATTTGCGTTCGAAGCCGTAATCTGCGACACACCAATATTAAAGGTATTATCGCTCACATTACCGCCACCACCCGGATTATCGCCAGGATTATCGCCAGGGGTGCCACCGGAACTACCTGCAGCCTCGGTTCTAAATTGTGAAACCTTGACATCGGTTGTAACAAGTCCCTCCGAAATAACACCAAATGCCACAACACACATATCAGTATTAGGTAACAAGCCCTGCACCTCGACGGAGGTTGTACCCGAGAGCATCTCTTCTACCAGCGTACCCTCATCCTTCATCTTGGCAACCAAGTCCATTGCGAATTGGGTGTGCGAAGCAGATCCGTTCAATATCTGCTCCTCAACCACGCACGCATAGTAGGTAAAGTCGGCTGAAGGCACTATTCGCACCCTGGCACTATTTGATGTGATCTTTGTGACCGAAATTGTGAAATCGCGCTCTTGTTTATCCCTGCCTCTATCACTACGCTGGCAGGCAACAAGAGATAACGACAGCGTTACAAGCATAAATGCAATAAACCTCTTCATAACTCTAACTTTTACTGTTTTTATTTTACATCCCATCCCCACCGAGAACGACAACTATTGGAGCTTAGCCGAAATAAGCGACATAAACTCTTCTCGCGTGCGCGGGTCGGAGAGAAATATACCCGTAAATGCCGATGTAGTGGTCTTGGAACCCTGCTTCTCCACGCCACGCATCTGCATACACATATGCGAAGCCTCGATCACAACAGCCACTCCCACAGGGTTTAATGCCTGCTGTATGCAGTCGCGAATCTGCACTGTCAGACGCTCCTGCACCTGCAAGCGACGAGCAAAGCACTCCACCACACGGGCAATCTTCGAGAGTCCCGTAATTGTTCCATTCGGGATATATGCAACGTGTGCCTTTCCGACAAATGGGAGCATGTGATGCTCACACACCGAGAACAGTTCGATATCCTTCACCACAACCATCTGCTTGTACTCCTCCTTGAACATTGCCGATTGGAGAATTGCCACAGGGTCCTGCTCGTAGCCCTTGGTGAGGTACGACCACGCCTTCGCCACACGCTCGGGGGTCTTAATCAACCCCTCTCGCTCGGGGTCTTCACCGAGCAGGCGCAACACCTCGCGGTAGTGATATTTCAGCTGTTCAATCTTTTCGAGGTCATATCTATCCTCGCGTTCGTAATTTGCCATATTCTTTGTTTGCTTTTAGCCTTAGGCTAAATTAAAAAATTAGTTTTCCGTTTGTAGAAACTCTACAAGTTTTGCCACCGCGCGACCACGATGCGAAATGGCATTTTTCTCCTCTGCCGACATCTCGGCAAAGGTGCGTGTATCGCCCTTCGGCACAAACATCGGATCGTAGCCGAAACCCTCCGTACCCGACATATGGTCGATGATCGAGCCCTCGACAATACCGTCGAAGAGGTACTCCTTACCATCGAGAATCAGAGCTATAACGGTACGGAAGCGCGCCGAACGATTCTCCTCTCCCTCGAGATTCTTCAGCAACAAGGCATTGTTAGCATCGAAGTCGTGCTGATCACCCGCATAGCGTGCCGAACGAACACCCGGTGCACCGTTCAAAGCCTCGACCTCCAAGCCCGTATCGTCGGCAAAACAGTCGGCTCCTGTACGCTCATAGACATAACGCACCTTTTGCAAGGCATTGCCTTCGAGCGTCTCGGCTGTTTCGGGAATATCCTCAGTGATACCGCACTCTCGCAATGTTTTCAGCGTGAAAGCCCCCTCAAGCAGTGCCTGCACCTCGCCTAACTTGTGGGCATTGTTGGTAGCAAAAATTATCTCTTTCATATCTTATTGAACGTTCGTTTCTATTATTGCGCGACAAAAGTAGTAATTTTATTTGCAACTTGTACTCTCACCTCGCGCGATGTGTTCTCGACAAGGTCGCGATAGAGGATATACACCTCGCCCGACTCGATCACATCACGAACAACCAATGGCTCGATAACCTCGAACTCGATGGTGTAGTCATCCGAGGCGTAGAGCTGCTCATCAGCCGAGACTCCTCTGAGGGTGTTGAACTTGACTACCAAACACTCGGTCATATCGTTATACTCGTACTCCACCTCGCCATCCGCTGCATAGCAATAGGAGTAGTAATATTGACTACCAAGCTCGGTGGTGCCGATCAAGAGATTGAATTTATTGGTCTCGCCAACCATACCCTCCGCCTTACCAAGCTCCACAAAGTTGCCATAGTCGCCATAGCGCACATATATCGACCATACACCACCCTCGTCGAGGCGTTTGTTGTCGGTCTTTATGCGATAGGTGCGATTGTATTGTTGATAGAAGATCGTATATACCCCCTCCTTCTCGGTAATATCGCAATTCAGATATGGGCAACGGGCATACACCCTGCCAAGCAGAGTGTCGTTCAACTGCGCTACAGTCAGAAAATGGTCGCGTTGTTGATATACAACATCTTGCACCCTGCCCCAAAGCAGGCGGTTCGCCCTATTGGGTTGAGGATCCGAACCGCTATCGAGCTGGCACGAAGTTGCCACAAACATTGCCACAAGGGCAACCACAAAAATCGAAATATATCTTCTCATAACTCTGCCCTCCTACTTTTGTTTAGCGTTAAAACGATAACCGAGACCTACGCGCGCCCAGCCTGACATTCCGCCGCCCAACTCGGCAAAACCAAAGAGCTTGCGACCAAACGAGCAACCTATAAAGGTCATATCGCCCCATATATACCCATCATCGAAGTCTGTAACCACACCGAGCGAGATCGAAGAGTAGAGCTGTACCCTCTCGCGGTAGAACCAATTGAAACGTACAGTCGGCATTACCGAGAGGACATAGTAGGAGAGATTCTCAATCTTCTTTCCCGTAGCAATGTCCCTGCGCCAACAGGTTGATGCGCCGAAAACCACCTTACCGCCATACTGCAACCAGCGACGATCATGATAGGTGTAGCTCAACGAATAGTTGCCAACAAAGGTGCGAGGTGTACGATAAGTTTCGCAATTTGCCATATCTCGACGGAAGTCGTAACCCACAACATCGTCCACTGCCCCGTTGTCAAGAGCGAAGATTGTTGGCAGACTCAACGTTCCCACCCCGATCCGCAGATCGTGTCGTGGCGCGAAGTTCGGCACCACGCGCACGGTGGTAATGACCGTTGTAGAGTCGGTATACACCACCGACCTTGTCTTCCTTTGCGCGATTGCACCCTGCGCCATAGAGAGCAGGACAAGCAGTGCAATGAAATATCTGTAAGGTTTCATAGTTTTAGGGAGTTTAGAGAATTTAGAGAGTTTAGAGAGTTTAGAGAATTTAGAAAAACTACTCACTAATTAAAAGTCCTCTTGTACTCTGTAATCTGTTATCTGTACTCTGTTTCGAGCAGTGCCAGCTTGTGGTCGGCTACGCACTTGTCGATAATGGTCTTAACCACCGTGTCGATCTCGGACCCCTCGCTATAATCTGCTGCGCAGACGTGATTTACACGATTGTCACGGATCAGGGTATTCATATCGCCACGCTTCGACTCGTCCTTAGGGTTGTAGACCGCTATGGAGTGCCCACCA
>JAZNHC010000135.1:0-10879 GCA_045576755.1 Alistipes sp. | reverse complement strand
GAAACAGCTATTGCAAGTCCATCTATGCAGGAGGTCTGACCGGCTCGCAAACTGGAACTGCCGTAACCGTAACAGGCTTCACCAATAGTGGCAACATCATATTCAACGGCAAGACTACCGACACCTGTCGTTTGGGTGGCGTTGTCGGCTCGCAGACACAATCAACGGCCAACTGGACAGAGATCGTAAATACAGGCAATTTGTCGCTCGGAGGAACATACGTCGCAAGCAAGGCTTTCGTCGGCGGAATTGTAGGCTCTTCAAGCAAGGGTTTTGCCAACGCTCAGAGCTACTGCACAATAACCAATAGCGGCAGTGCTACAAACGTCGGTCTCGTCATCGGTTCACCTCGTTCAGCGAGCGTTGTTGCATCGAACTGCAAGGTGGGCGGTAAGTTCATTGGCGAATACAGCGAGGAGGATAACACCTATAAGGAGATCGTACTCGTCGAGTCGAACTACTACGATTATATCTATGGTGGAACAACCGATTGGTCGGGCGTAGAGAACTATGACGGCTGCACCCTCCTCTCGGCAGCACCGGCAATCTAATAACCCCTAAATACCTACGATTATGAAGAACTACGTAAAGCCAAATTTTGAGATTTTCGAGGTCGTAGCCGAGAGGGGCTACGGCGACAGTGCACTGCTTCCGGGATTCGGAACAGAGAGCGACGAGTTTGTATATTAAAAGCATAAAAGATACCTAAAATGAAAAAATTAGTAAAATTTTCGATGGCAGTCGTTGCGTTGTTCGCGGTATCGTGTACAACCGACGCGACTGAGGACCTCGGCGTTCAATTGGGCGGCGATGGTCAGACAACCATCACCCTCTCGTTGGAAGAGTCGCGTACTCAGCTCGGCGAGAAGGCCGACGGTGTCTATCCACTCTATTGGAGCGAGAGTGACGCTATTGCCGTAAATGGCGTAGCTTCGAAGGCTCTTACTGCAGAGCAGGCAGGTTCAGCTTATGCTGCATTCACATTTGGCTCAGCTGTAACCCGTCCTTTCAATGTTGTCTATCCTGCCCCTGCAACGGGTGTGGAGGCTGTAACAGAGAACTGCTATCCTGTAGTATTTCCTGCATCACAGCTTTATAAAGCGGGAAATATTCCTACAAAATCGACTCCGATGTATGGCTATGGAGAGGCTGCTGCCGAGGGTGAAGAGGCTCCCATCGTTCAGATGCAGCACCTTACAGGTGTTCTCCGCTTGGCTATCAAGGGCGATAGCGTAGTGTTGCGCAACATCGCTATCACAGCCGAGAAGGGCAATATCGCAGGTACTTTCGACGTAAATTGCCAAACCGGTGAGTTGATTGCCCAGGAGGGTGCATCGAATACCGTAGTCGTTACCTTCAGTCAGGGTTTGGTGTTGAGTGCCGACGAGGCAACTCCAATCTACGTAACTGTCCCTGCAGGTGATTATGGCAAGTTCACCATCCGCGTAAATAGTACCGAGGGTGTGATGAAATTGACATTCGACTCTACCGACAAACCTATTCAGAGAGGCGTGGTACGCGAGTTTGCGGAGTTTACCTACGCTACAAATGCAAAGGATAGCGATGTGTTTATTATCGACTCGAAGGATGCGCTACTCCAATTTGCGGAGGTTGCCCCTAACTTCTACCCTTATATCGAGGCTAAGGTTACAGCACCTATCGATATGACAGATGTCGCTTGGACCCCTATTGAGGGCTTTGGCGAGTTCGTCTTCGATGGTGGCAACAACGAGATTAAGGGCTTGTCGGCTCCTCTCTTTGGCACTACTTCGGCAAGCATCAAGAACTTGAAGCTTACGAGTGTTAATATCGAAGAGACCGTTGAGCCTCGCGTGGGTGCTTTTGCACGTGTACTTCACAGAGGTTCGCTCTACAACTGCTCTGCTTCGGGAACTCTGAAGATGAATAACAATACCTATAACGAGGCTCTCATCTCTGACGATGGCGAGAATATCGCTATTGGCGGTTTGGTGGGATACTGCTATGGTGCCAACTTCACAAAGTGTAAGAATCAGGTGGCTGTAACGGTATCGAGCGTGTGTTTGCCTGAAACCACAATCTCCTATCCAACCTCTATCGGTGGCGTTGTGGGTTATGCAGAGGTAAGTTGCTTGTTCGACGATTGTATCAACGACGCGAAGGTCCTCTACAATGGAGAGTCGGGACCAAAGGGCCGTCTCTCGATGGCGGGTGTTATTGGCCGTATTGCCCGCAATAGCGACCTCTATGTTGTTCGTAAGCTCGAGAATACCGCAAATGGTGTTATCGAGATGGCAGGTGTCTGTGGTGGTGAGTTGTGGTTGCGAGGAGTTGTTGCTACTCTATACGACAAGATGGTTATTGTTGAGGATATTGTCAATAGGGCCGCTGTCACATTCACAGGAACATCGGGTAGTATAACTCGTATTAGTGGAGCAGTCGGTAATCTTGGAGGTAGCAGTGTTCCGGCCAGTCGTATCAAGAACTATGGCGCAGTATCTTGCAGTGGTACTATCTCGGCAGGCGCAGTCTATGTGGCAGGCCTTTCGACAGAGACAGCCGGATCTGTTGAGCACTATATTGAGGATTGCCACAACTATGGTAGCGTTAAATTCGATGGAACATCTTCATTTAACCAGGAGTCTATGATCGCGGGACTTATTGCTTCCAATACCAATGGCTATGTGATGATGGCGAATTGTTCAAACTCGGGTAGCGTGTATACCTCCGCAAAGTCCGATTACTTCTATATGGGTGGTATTGTTGCAAAATTGCAGTCGCGATATAAGTTCACGGGATGTACTAATAGCGGTGCTGTAGAGTGCGCAGGAGAGAATGATGCGAATGTTGTTATTGGAGGATTCTCCGGAAATGCCAACATCAGTACATCGACGGGTACATATATCAATTGTACAAGCTCGGGTAGCGTGAAGTTTACAGGCACAATGACTAATTCTACTCGTAACCTCTTTATTGGTGGCTTTGTTGGATATGTCCCAACTCAGACAGGAATGATTAGTTTCACGGGTTGTACGCATAGTGGTTCGGTATTAGCCAATGGTAAGTGTTCGTCTTCTACGCGTAACGGAGGCTTCGTGGGTGGTATCTATGGTCCTCTTACATTTACCTCGTGCCTAAATTCGGGTAGTGTAACATCTAATATTCTGAATACATCTGGTGCAAAATGTAATATCCTCACTTCCGGTTTCGTAGGTGATTCGCAACACGATAACGCTAAGGTTGTCTTTGTGGCTGCAGACGCTTCGCAGAATATCACCCCTTGTAAGAACACCGGTACCATTACCATTACAGGACATATGGGAGGTACAACCTATTATGGCCGTGTATCGGGTATTGCAAATGTCGATTATGGTAAAGGTACGCTCACAGCCAACGATGTTATCAACGAAGGTCAGATTGTGGCAAAGAATCTGAAAGGCTCTTCAAATGGCGGTTATATCCAGGTTGGAGGTGTTACAGGTTGCCACATTGCCGGCTCGAAATGGGTTAATGTTGTGAACAAGGGCGAAATCTTGGTGGAGAATGTAACAGTTAAGTATGCACTTGTCGGAGGTATCTCGGGACACACCAACGCTGCAGGTCTCTATGAGGGAACTTTGATAAATGTGGGTGACATCAAAGTTAGAAATTGCACATTCTCCGAGCCGGAGACCACCAAAATTGGCGGTATCGTTGGTAGTGGAATGTTTGCTATCAGTGGTGCAAAGGCATACTGCAATATCGAGGCTAAGGACTATGCCAATGTTGGTTGGATTATGGGTACGGCTCGAGGCACAACTCCATTTGCTGTGAATTGCGAAATTGGCGGTACATTCGTAGAGGAGTGGGATGACACGGACATTCCTCCAATTCCAAAGGGAGAAGCACTTACCCGTGACAACTACTTCAACTACATCTACGGCGGTACAACCGACTGGACAGGCGTAACCGGTTATGACGGTTGCAAACTTTTGGAGACTAAACCAAATATCTAATAACCCACAAAAATATCTACGACTATGAAGAATTACGTAAAGCCAAATTTCGAGATTTTCGAGGTCGTAGCCGAGAGGGGCTACGGCGACAGCGCACTGCTTCCGAGCTTCGGAACAGAGAGTGACGAGTTCGTATACTAATATCGATATTATGCTAACTTTTTGGGCTGATCGGGGCGACTCGGTCAGCCCAAAACTTTTAGTATTCGCCCACATTCATACTTTTGAATTCTCAATAATTTTGTATATTTGCAAAAAATTAGCAAAAAATGAAAGTTAAACACATATCTATCCTCGTGGTGGCACTCCTCGTTGCCGACCAACTGCTCAAAATTTGGGTTAAAACAAATATGCACATCGGTGAGGCTATTGTGGTGTTCCCCGATTGGTTCCAGCTGCTCTTTGTCGAGAACAATGGCGCTGCCTTCGGAATGCAGATTGCCAAGACAGGCAACTTCGATTGGGGCAAACTTGCGCTCTCGCTATTTCGCATTGTATTGATTGGCGGATTGTCGTACTACACCTACACGTTGGTTCGCAAAAAAGCTCCGACAGGAGTGCTTGTAGGTCTGTCACTCATTATAGCGGGTGCTCTCGGAAACATCCTCGACAGCGCATTCTACGGCATATTGTTTAGCGAGTCTACGCCTGCTCAGATTGCCGAATTCGGCGGCTCGTACGCACCATTTATGATGGGCAAGGTGGTCGATATGTTCTACTTTCCGCTCTTCCAATGGAGCGACCATCCGCAGTGGCTCTCGTTCCTCTTCGACTCACGCGGTTACTTCTTCGGACCTGTATTCAACCTGGCAGACTCCTACATCTCGGTAGCTGTAGTCTACCTGTTGATATTTCAATATAAGTTCTTCAAATAGAACAAACTGCGATGCTCAAGGCGATACCGTCATTCATCTATAGCAGGGCAAATCAGATCTTTATGATTCTGTTTGTGCCCTTCTTTGCGTTGATATTCATCAACCTATACCGTCCACTCGATTTTGACCGCATCGACGACAGTTTCCTGCAGGCATTCGACATCTCGCGCGAGGCACGTGTTCAACTCATCGCACTGATGATGGTATTGGGAGGTATGATCATCGCGGCTCTAAGTCGCGCCATTATGGGGTTGTACACCAAGCGTCATACTATGACCTACGGCGGATATATCCTCTGGATATTTTTGGAGCTGCTCACGATGGCTACCGCCCTCACACTCGCCACTCTACTCACAGATACTACAAAGACCATAACCGAGATATTCAAGAACTCGTTTGTCAAGACCTTTCTGATAGTCTTTATTCCCTATGCGATATGCTACATATACTTTATCTGGCAGGAGAACCTTCGCGAACTAAGCGTACTACGCAAACAGATTGAGCGCGATGAAACTGTACTTCAGAAGGCATACGTTCAGATTCTCGACGAGAAGGGAGAGATGCGCTTGTCTGTACGACGCGAAAACCTCATTCTTATCGAGTCGGCAGACAATTACGTTTGCGTTTACTACCTCAACAACAACAATGTCAAGAAAGTTCTCGTTCGTAATACATTGAGCCACGTAACCAAACACCTCGAGGGAACGGGCGTAGTTCGCTGCCACCGCTCCTATATGGTAAATCTCGAGCACGCCAAGATACTCCACCGCGACAAGGAGGGCGTATACATCGAGTTGGGTATCGAGGGTGTTCCCGATATTCCGATATCGAAAACTTATGCGGAAAATGTACGAGAATGGCTTACGGGCAGAGATTAGGGATAAGTGGCGAAAATATAAATTTCGCCACTTATTTTATTGTTTTATCCCCTATAATAATTTCGTCCCTAACAGAGTCCGTCTATACCATTTATTTTCTGGTTCGAAATATGCATACGATATTTGCACATCCAAACTATTTTTGAACAGAAAATGAGACACTATTTAGACCGTCTTCAAGAGTCGATGATCGCCAAATGGAACACAGAGGCTCTATCCGACTACCGTGGAGAAGATTTTACATTCGCAAATTTCGCAACCGAGATTGCACGCTTGCACACCATCTACAAGACACTCGATGTAAAGGTGGGCGACAAGGTAGCATTGGCAGCGAAAAACAGTTCTCGCTGGGCAATGGCTTTTCTCGCCACAACTACCTATCGCGCCGTAGCTGTGCCTATCCTTTGCGACTTCACGCCCGAGGCAATCACAAATCTCACAGCTCACTCCGACAGTGTGGCGCTCTTCACTGAGCCAAAAACGTGGGAGGAGATGGAGATCGAGAAGATGCCGCAAATTCGCATTGTCATCAACTTGGAGGATTACTCGATACTCTACCTTCGCGACGAGAGCAAGCAGGGCGAGTTGGATGAGGTATTGGCAAAGATTCCTGCCATATACCCTGAAGAGATGAAACACGAAGTGGTGAAGTACGACAATCTGAGCCTCGACGACCTCGCCATCATCAACTATACATCGGGAACAACCTCGCAACCAAAGGGTGTGATGCTCACATCGCGCAACATATCGACCAATATCGATTTTGCACTCAATAACATCGCCGTAGAGGATGGCGACAAGATTATCTCGATGTTGCCTCTCGCGCACATGTACGGCATGGCGTTCGAGTTCATCTACCCTATCTGTGGTGGCGGACACGTATATTTCCTCGGCAAAACCCCTACTCCAACCCTGCTGATGCAGGCATTGGCAGAGGTTAAACCATATCTACTTATCACCGTACCTCTCGTTATCGAGAAGATTTTCAAGGGCAAGATCTTGCCTATTCTCAAGAAGCCTGTGATGCGCGTCTTGACCCACACTCCGGGCGTAGACCGACTCATTTACGGCAAGGTTCGCAAACAGTTGCTCAACACCTTTGGAGGAAATCTCCGCTCGATTGTTCTCGGAGGAGCCGCTCTTAATCCATCAATCGAGAAGGTACTACGAAAGGTGAAGTTGCCTTACACCGTAGGCTATGGTATGACCGAGTGTGCTCCACTACTCTCTTACGCACCGTGGGATACCTTCAAGGCGGGATCGTGTGGACGCGCAGTGGATGGTTTGGAGTTGCGCATCGACTCGGAAAATCCGCAGAAGAAAGTTGGCGAAATTCAGGCGAAAGGCTCGAATGTGATGATTGGATACTACAAAAACGAAGAGGCTACCAAGGCGGCATTCACCGAGGATGGTTTTCTGCGCACAGGCGATCTCGGCATCATCGACAAGGGAGGCAATGTCTTTATCAAGGGTCGCAGCAAGTGTATGATTCTCTCCGCCAATGGTCAAAATATCTATCCGGAGGAGGTAGAGGCAATACTCAACAACCTTCCCCACGTAGCCGAATCACTTATCGTTGAGCGTAACAAGCACTTAGTGGCTCTTGTGGCACTCACAGCCGACGACTTGGCTCTCGACGAGGCGACCATAAATGCCGAATTGGAGCAGACACGCATCGAGGCAAATGCCCTGCTTCCGGCATATAGTCAAATTACCAAGATAGAGATAATCCGTGAAGGATTTGCACATACACCAAAGCAATCCATCAAGCGTTTTCTCTATAAATAGCTCAAAAACCTTATTCCAGAGAGGGTGTCCAACAATTTGGGCACCCTTATTTTGTATAACAAGAGCTATTTTGAAGCTGCTCGCAAGCTGGAAAAGCCCTGCTAGACAAATTCTTTTTTTCATAATTCTCGATATTGCATTTTGCATTGTGAATTTTTATTTGTATCTTTGATGCGGTATATTGATTTGAGAATTAAACTATCGATGAAAAACAAGGAGATAATAGAGACTTTGACCGCCGATGTGGAGCGATTGATGAAGTTGCACAGCAGTGCAATGAAGGAGGTTGCCACACTACGCGAAAAGAATGGAGAACAAAGTGCAAAGATTCGCTCCTTGCAGGAACAACTTCGAGAGGCAAAGGCGCAGGCAGCGAAGGCTTCGTTGAGCGAGGCTCTGACAGGCGGAAATGATGCCAACAAGGCGGCTGCGCGCGCACAACTCAATCGTCTATTGCGGGAGGTTGAGAAGTGTATCGATATGGTTTCAAATCGAATATAATTGTTTTTATTTGCTATGGGCGAGAAACCTCTACATATAAAACTGGACATTGCAGGCAAGCCTTACGAGATGACTATCGACGCTCGTAATGAGGAGGTGTATCGATTGGCGGCACGCGAGATAAACAAGCGTTTGGCACAAGCACAGCAGTCGCGCATAGACGGATTTAGCGTACAAGACTATCTGGCTGTTGTGGCGGTAGACTTGATGATATCCAACATACGCTTGGAGCGCAAAAACGACATCGAAGAGGGAGATCTGAAGGCTCTATCCGAGTTGGCAGCCCGACTCTCCAAGCACTTCGAGAAATAGAGCAATACAATTTGCCCGAGGGCAAAATCGTTCTTTACATAAAGGATAGACTTGAAATCCCGCATGGAAAAATCCTTATATTGCGAAACTGAACACTTTTTATATTGGGGTGTACTCTGTTGTCAAAATCAGGCCTTGTAGCCCGCAAGGGTGAGTGCTTCGGCACCGGTGGAAGATTGCGATAAAATTGGAGAGCTCCACACATGACGATTTACGGTATTCGTCAATAGAATTAGAGGATTTTTTCCATGCTTTTTTATTTGAAAACATAGAAACTTAACATTAACAACTTATATTTAACAGAATAGAAAAACACTATGGAAATGACTATTATCATCGCTATCTCGGCAATTTTGGCTGCCGTAGTCGGAGGTGGTGCTGCATATTACGGAGTGAAACTCCGTGCCAAGGCAATCATCGACAAGGCGGAGCAGGACGGCGAGATGCTTAAGAAAGAGAAAGAACTTCAAGCAAAGGAGCGTTTCATGCAGCTCAAGAGCGAGCATGATCGCCACGTAAACGAGCGCAATCAGAAGCTCAACCAGAGCGAGCAACGAGCAAAGCAGTTGGAGAGCAACCTGCAGAACCAGCAGCGCGACCTCGATCGCAAGATTGCCGACAATGATCGCTTGAAGGAGAAGATGGACAATCAGATCAAGTCACTCGAGGAGCGCAAGAGCCAGCTGGCACAACTTATGAGTGAGCAGAATGCCCGCCTTGAGCAGATCTCGGGTATCAGCTCGGAAGAGGCAAAGAACATCCTCATCGAAAATATGCGCGAGGAGGCAAAGAGCGAGGCTCAAGCCTACATCAACGAGACCGTCGAGGAGGCTAAGCTCACCGCCACAAAAGAGGCTAAGCGTATTGTAGTGGCTTCGATTCAGCGTGTAGCGACTGAGACCGCCATCGAGAATGCCGTAACGGTATTCAACATCGAGTCTGACGAGGTTAAGGGACGTATCATTGGTCGTGAGGGTCGCAACATCCGCGCTCTCGAGGCAGCTACGGGCGTTGAGATTATCGTGGACGACACCCCTGAGGCTATTATTTTAAGCTGCTTCGACCCTGTGCGTCGCGAGATTGCACGTTTGGCACTCCACCAGCTCGTTACCGACGGACGTATCCACCCTGCACGTATCGAGGAGGTTGTTGCCAAGGTAAAGAAACAGATCGAGGAGGAGATTGTAGAGGTCGGAAAGCGCACAGCTATTGACCTCGGAATTCACGGCCTGCACCCTGAGTTAATCCGTCTTATCGGTAAGATGAAGTACCGTTCGTCATACGGACAGAACCTCTTGCAACACGCACGCGAGACTGCGAACTTGGCGGGTATTATGGCTGCCGAGTTGGGACTCAACCCTAAGACCGCTCGTCGTGCCGGACTGTTGCACGACGTTGGTAAGGTGCCTGATGACGAGCCGGAGTTGCCACACGCAATTATCGGTATGAACCTCGCCGAGAAGTACAAGGAGAAGGCCGATGTTTGCAACGCTATCGGTGCTCACCACGACGAGACCGAGATGACATCGCTTATCGCACCTATTATTCAGGTATGCGACGCTATCTCGGGTGCACGTCCGGGTGCACGTCGCGAGGTTATCGAGTCGTACATCAAGCGTCTGAAGGAGATGGAGGGCATAGCACTCTCGTACCCTGGCGTGGTCAAGACCTACGCTATTCAGGCAGGTCGCGAGCTCCGCGTAATTGTTGGCGCAGACAAGTTGTCGGATGCCGAGAGCGAGAGCCTGTCGCACGATATCGCAAAGAAGATCCAGGACGAGATGACATACCCTGGACAGGTGAAGATTACCGTAATCCGCGAAACACGTTCGGTAAGCTACGCAAAATAGAAGGCACGACTTTTATTTCAAAGGGTGTCCAACCTTGTACGTTGGACACCCTTACTTTGTAAGAATATGTATAACAAGAGCTATTTTGAAACTGCTCGCAGGCTAAAAAAGCACAGTTTACTCGGCGTATAGGAGCTCATAGAGATATCCTACACAACATGATTCTCTTCTATATATAATATAAGTAGCGAAAGGCACGACATAGCACCTCAAGAGCAAAAATTGATTTTAAGGAGGTAGCTGCAACGCCGTCAATAGAAAATAGATATCGTCGGGTTGATACAAACCGTACAGCCCGACGATATTTATTTATAGTGATGTGCCGCAGATTGCGGCTTTTCACGAGAACTCTTACAAAAAATCAGAGGTTGGCGAGGAAATTTTATGCCAAGCAAAAAAATCGCGCCGCAGAGGAATACTTAAAAATCGTCAATGATTGAGCTATTTTTGAGGCAAACAAGAAGCCCGATGCGCAGCATACTAAGCGTATGTGAGCAATCGGGCTATCGCAGAACGGCTCAAAAAGAGCCAATCAGAACGAGTTTTTACTTGTTGTACTCCTTCATAACCGAGATAAGGTTAAGAACCTTGTTCGAGTAACCCCACTCGTTGTCATACCAAGAAACAACCTTTACGAAAGTATCGGTAAGAGCGATACCAGCCTTAGCGTCGAAGATCGAAGTACGAGCGTCGCCGAGGAA
>JAZNHC010000134.1:0-2504 GCA_045576755.1 Alistipes sp. | reverse complement strand
CTACTACGGCTTGCGAACAACCGAATAATGGTGGTGATGAGGTGACAATAACCCTCTCGGTAGATGTCGATAATATCACCTCTACATCTGCCAAAATCAAGGTTTCGCACGACGGCAAGATGGCGAATAGCTGGTATGGCTTCGTGACTGCCGATGTTAATAGCAACGAGATGTCGTTAATAAATGCAGCTGTCAGCGAACTTAAACGAGGTGATTTGACCTCCGCGCTGAAGTTCTCGAAGAGCTATGTTACCGTGCTTAACAACCTCGCACCGAACACTGCATACAAATATGTAGCCTTTGGTCTTACCGAGGACGGCATTGTATATGGCAATCACGGCTCTGTCGAATTCACCACTTTAGAGGCGGGTAGCGGCAATCCTGATGGCGGCAGTGACGACAATAACAATGGCGAGGATGAGGTCTATTCGGGTATGAATGTCAATCCTTCGTGGAGCGTTGCCTACACAGGCGCAGGTGCTATCAACGGAAATAACTATAACCATACAGTATCGGTTGTCAGCACCGACAACAACCCTTACACCATCGTAACCGTCTATGCAAGCGAGTACGACGCATCGAAATTGCGCGATTTGGGCGAGTGGCTTGTCGAGGATATGATTGCCTATCTCAACTCCTATAATGAGGCGTATGACGGGAATTACGAGCTCAACGACTTGCTCTATCGCGGTAGCGGAATGACCGCATTCGACAACCTTAATCCGGGCTACTATGTTGCTGTGGCACTCGGTATTACATCGAAGGGCGAGGTTAGCGGTCTGTACGCCGTATCGAAGACCTTCGAGATTAAGGAGGAGACTCCGACTTCGCTCT
This sequence comes from Alistipes sp., assembly GCA_045576755.1. Classification (GTDB taxonomy): domain Bacteria; phylum Bacteroidota; class Bacteroidia; order Bacteroidales; family Rikenellaceae; genus Alistipes. Next base: position 1,670 of record JAZNHC010000134.1, on the reverse strand, counting down.
ATTCAGCTTGGTTGGGCGAGTGGGTTATCAATGGCGACAATAATGTAGCGAACGATGTGGTTATTGCGCGCAACGTTGCCAATAAGTCGATCAACTTAGTCGGTCTTATGGGGCTTCCGTTCTATATCGCAGCCGACTATTCTACCGAACGCAACGATATTATCTTCTACGCGCAGATGGTGGAGCAGGGCTACCAATTTGGCGATGGCACTGTTGCCGATATCCTGCTTGTGGGATTGGATAAGGATGGTAAGTTCTACACCCTTGGCAATGGAAGCTATGATATCGCAATTGCTGGCGTTCTCGAGGGCGGACAACGTGCCATCGTGCGTTATGGTGTAAATTTGCCGGACTATCCAAAATTTGTTGCAATGATGCTGATAGCGCAGGTTGGCGATAGTTACTACAGCCTCGACACGAGCGAGGGAACCACTATCCCTGCTTTCAATGTTATGGCTACTATTGATGCTCCGACCGCTACTGTAACTACTCGTACTGTGGATGGCATGGCAAAGAGCTACCGCAATGGATTTAAGAAGTTGGTTCCGGCCCTAAAGCTTGGCAAGCAAATAACGAATATCGTTCACAAATAGAAACGTCGAAAATTTTATTAAATTCCGTCTGGCACGATGCTATGGCGGGATTTTTTGTGTCGTGTTCTGCCATTGTGTCACACTTTGCATCGTTTTTGTCACACAAAGTGCGCCTGAAATATCAATTTTGGCAGATATTTCGCAGAATTTCGTTTTGGCAAGGGGTTTGCTCTACAAAAGGACAAAACAAAAAATGACAAAAACAATAAACAAATAAAAACTTAAAGATTATGGGAAAGATTATTGGTATTGACTTGGGAACCACAAACTCGTGTGTTGCCGTTATGGAGGGCTCGGAGCCCGTTGTTATTCCAAACTCGGAGGGACATCGTACAACCCCTTCGATTGTAGCCTTCACCGATGGCGGTGAGCGTAAGGTTGGCGACCCTGCAAAGCGTCAGGCTATCACCAATCCAAAGCGTACCGTATTCTCGATTAAGCGTTTTATGGGCGAGCAGTACGATAAGGTACAGGGCGATATTGAGCGTGCTCCATACGCTATCGTTCGTGGCACAAACAATACTCCACGTGTCGAGATCGATGGTCGTCAGTATACTCCACAAGAGATCTCGGCTATCATTTTGCAGAAGATGAAGAAGACTGCCGAGGACTATCTTGGTCAGGAGGTTACCGAGGCTGTTATTACTGTTCCTGCATACTTCTCCGACTCGCAGCGTCAGGCTACAAAGGAGGCTGGCGAGATTGCAGGATTGAAGGTACGCCGTATCATCAACGAGCCGACTGCAGCTGCATTGGCTTACGGTATGGATAAGAAGAATAAGGATATGAAGATTGCAGTGTATGACCTCGGTGGTGGTACATTCGATATCTCTATCCTCGAGTTGGGTGACGGTGTGTTCGAGGTTAAGTCTACAAACGGTGATACTCACCTCGGTGGTGACGATTTCGACCACGTGCTGATCGACTATATGGCAGAGGCATTCAAGGCTGAGCATAACGTAGATTTGCGTCAGGACCCTATGGCTTTGCAGCGTTTGAAGGAGGCTGCCGAGAAGGCAAAGATTGAGCTTTCGGCTTCGCAATCGACCGAGATTAACTTGCCTTACATTATGCCAA
>JAZNHC010000133.1:0-28298 GCA_045576755.1 Alistipes sp. | reverse complement strand
TCCAACATCTTGTATTTCAATGGCAAATGTATGTATTTTTTTTCGAAAATATCACTTTTTAGATAAAAAAGTTGAATAAAAAATGCAAAAGAATTCCTCTGTATCGAATAAAAATAAAAAGACTGCCCAACCATTTTTACGGTCAAGCAGCCTTGAACATAGACTCTCTCTCGAGAGTGGTAATGCTATTTTGTAAGTCCCATTTGGTCGATCAAAGCCTTGGTCTGAGGCTTGTGTCCGCGGAACTTAACGTACAAATCCATAGGGTGCTCGGTGCCACCTGCTTGGAGCAGTGCGCGGAACTTCTTGGCGGTACCTTGGTCGAAAATGCCATTCTCGGTGAAGAGCGAAAATCCGTCGGCAGCCAAAACCTCTGCCCACTTGTAGCCGTAGTAACCTGCTGCATATCCACCCGAGAAGAGGTGCCCGAAGGTTGGCGAGAGGGCTGTACCCTCAACCACAGGAAGAATCTGTGACGAAGCCATTGCCTTCTGCTCGAACTCTACAACGTCACCCTCGTAAGGTGTCTCGAGAGTGTGCCAAGCCATATCGGTAATGCCGAACGATACCTGGCGCACATTTGCATAGGCTGCAAGGTAGTTCTTGGCAGCTACAATCTTCTCGATCAAATCGGCAGGCATAGTCTCGCCGGTCTGGTAGTGCTTTGCCCATAGATCGAGATACTCCTTCTCGAATGCCCAATTTTCCAAAATCTGCGATGGTAACTCCACAAAGTCGCGGAATACGTTTGTGCCGTTCAACGAGCCATACTTGCCCTTTGCCAACATGCCGTGACAGGCGTGACCAAACTCGTGAAGGAAGGTGGTGAACTCGTCGAAGGTGAGCAACGATGGGGTAGTCCCGGTTGGCTTGGTGAAGTTCATAACAAGCGATACGAGAGGACGCACATCACCCTCGGCACCACGGAACTCGGTCATCCAAGCTCCTGCACGCTTCGAATCGCGTGGGAAGAAGTCGAGATAGAGAATTGCAAGGTGCTTGCCGTCTGCCTCCGAAACCTCGTACACGGTAACATCCTCGTGATACTTCGAAATATCCTCGGCAGGCTTGAATGTAAGACCATAGAGCTTGTTTGCAAGGAGGAACACACCCTGCTTCACACTTTCGAGCTCGAGATATGGCTTCACAGCCTCGTCGCTGACGGCGTACTTCTCGTTCTTGTATTTCTCGCTGTAATATGCCCAATCCCACGACTGAATATCGCCCTCGAAACCGAGCGATTGTGCATACTCGTTGATGGTCTTGTAGTCGAGATCGGCATACTCCTTGGTCTGTGTGAGCAGCTCTGCAAGGAACGAATTTACAGTCTCGGTATTCTCTGCCATACGGTTGTCGAGAATGTAGTCTGCGTAGCACTTGTAGCCGAGCAGGTTGGCAATCTTAAGGCGCAAAGAGGTGATCTTGCGGATATTCTCGGTGTTGTCGAACTCGCCACCGATAGCGCAAGTACCGCGAGCACGCGAAAGCTTCTCCTTGAGATCGCGCTGCGACGAGTAGGTCACAAACGGAACGTAGCTCGGAGCCTTCAATGTGACGGTCCAACCCTTCTGACCGCGAGCCTTAGCCTCCATAGCCAGGCCCTCCTTTACGAAGTCGGGCAACTCTGCCACCTGCTTTGCCGAGGTGATGTTGAGCGAGAAGGCGTTGTTTGCCGCCAACGAGTTCTGTCCGAATTGCAAGGTGAGTTGCGAAAGCTCCGACGAATATTGACGATAGAGCTCCTTGTCCTCGTCCGAGAGGTTTGCACCGCTGCGAACGAAGTTCTTGTAGGCGTTCTCGAGGAGCTTCTTATCCTCCTTCGAGAGGAACCATCCAGGATTCTCGTATACCGCTTTTACGCGCTTGAACAACTCCGGATTGAGCGATACGTCGTTGCCGAGTTCGGTCAGTTTAGGCTGCACGCGCATAGCTATCTCCTGCATCTCGGGCGAGGTGTTACACTCGACGAGGTTGAAGAATACCGAAGCGATGCGATCCAATAATTCGCCCTGCTTCTCGAGCGCAAGGATAGTGTTGTTGAACGAAGGCTCTGCCGGATTGTTTACAATAGCGTCGATCTCGGCACGGCTGACTGCAATAGCTGTCTCGAATGCCGGCTCATAGTCCGAAATCTTAATTTTGTCGAATGGAGGTGTTGCATGCGGGGTGTCCCACTCTGCCAACAGCGGGTTGGAGGTGTCAATCTCCGGTAGCTGTACTACGGGCATATCGTCGCCCGCACACGCTACAAGAAGTGCTGATGCTGACATAATTAAAAATAGTTTTTTCATAATACATTAATTTGTTTGGTTTCCATTATTTATCTCGTTGTCGATATCGTCGCTTGGGATCTCAGGATATGGCTCCAAAGCGGCAGCCTTGGCTGCTTCGGCCTCGGCGCGTGCCTCCAACTCCTCGGGTGTAGGTTCAGGCTCAACCCACAAACCGCGTGCCTTGAGGAGAGGTATGCGGTTTGGCTCGGCACCGCGGAATTCGCGATATAGCGTCATACCGTCCTGCTTACCTCCGCTCGATAGCAACTTGCGGAATGCCTGTGCTGTGCGGCGATCAAATACGTCGCCCGTCTCGGCAAATGCTGCAAAAGCATCCTTGTCAAGCACCTCTGCCCAGATGTAGAAGTAGTATCCTGCCGAGTAACCTCCTGCCCAGATATGTGCAAAATATGGGAGGCGATAGCGAGGCTCAATCTCGGTTATCATATTACGTTTTTTATAGAGCGCCTCCTTCTCGAATGCTACAACGTCGAACTCTTTGTACTTCTCGATAGAGTGGATGTCGAGGTCCACAAGTGCTGCTGCCAACAGCTCTGTTGTTGCAAAGCCCTGATTGAATTGTGCGCTCTTGCGAATTTTATCGATAAGGTGATCGTTGATGACGTTGTTGCTGCGGTAGTGGACAGCATAGCTCTTCAGTAGTTGCTCATCGAATGCCCAATTCTCCAAAATCTGCGATGGTAGCTCGACGAAGTCGCCCTCGACATCGAGCAATCCGTTGTAAGGTACGTCCGAGAAGAGGAAATGGAGCGCGTGACCAAACTCGTGGAAGAGTGTCGAGGCCTCGTCAATGGAGAGCAGTGCCGGAGTGTTCTCGGTTGGGCGTGTGAAGTTGCACACGATGCTCACTACAGGTGTGGTATGCTTGCCGTTGTGGTCGTAGCCCGGACGACGGAAGTAGCCGCACCAAGCACCCTGCGACTTGCTTGCTCGAGGGTGGAAGTCGAAGTAGATTATACCGAGGTGTGAGCCGTCGTTGTCCAATACCTCGTATGACGATACCTCGTTGTGGTACTTTGGCAGGATAATCGGACGGAAGGTAAGACCATACAGACGGTTCGAGAGGTTGAATACACCCTGACGCACGTTGTCGAGCGAAAGGTATGGCGATATCATCTCCTCGTCGAGGTTGTATTTCTGTTTGCGTACCTTTTCGGCATAGTACCACCAATCCCACGACTCGAACTTGTCGTTCGCGCCGCTGTGGTCGCGCTTGAACATCTCGTTCATCTCTGCCAACTCCTCCTTTGCCTTCTCGACGGCAGGCTCGAAGATGCCCTCCACAAGTTCGTAGACAGCCTTCGGAGTAGCAGCCATCTGCTCCGATATGACATAGTCGGCATACGACTTGTACCCCAGCAGGTTAGCCTTCTCTGTACGCAGGCGAACGATGTCGTTGATAATAGCCTTATTGTCGTAGTCGTCGTTGTTGTTGCCACGATTGAGATAGGCTTTGTAGATCTTCTCGCGCAATTCGCGATTTTTGCAGTGGGTCAAGAACGGGATAAGGCTCGGCTTGTGCAGAGTAAAGACGTAGCGATTTTCATCTTCCGGATCTTTTGCCGCCTCGCGCACCGCTTTTGGTAGGCTGAGTGCCTCGCTCGAGGTTATCTCCAGGGTGAAGTTGTTGTTCTCGGCGAGCAGATTGGCATCGAACTTGACCGAAAGTACCGACAGCTCTTCGTTTATCTTCTGCAGACGCTCTTTCTGCTCGGCATTGAGCAGTGCGCCTTGGCGTACTGCGCTCTTGTACATCTTCTCGACCAGACGAATCTGCTCGGCAGTGAGGTTCGACTCGTTGCGCTTGTCGTGTACGACTTTTATGCGTTTGAACAGCTGTTCGTTCATCGAAATTGCGTCGTAGTGTGCTGCCAACTTTGGCATTAACTCCTCCTGCAACTCCTGCATATCTTCGTCGTTCATGGCGGCACACATCATACCGAAGATGTCCGATATGTTGGTGAGCAGCGATCCCGAACGGTCAAGAGCCAATATTGTATTGTCGAAGGTCGGAGCTTCCTCGTTGGCTACAATCACTTGAATTTCGCCATTGTGGAGATCCATAGCCTTCTCGAAAGCGGGCTCGTAGTGCTTTGGAAGGATAAGGTCGAATGGCGGAACTTCGTGTGGAGTATCCCACTCCGAGAGGAGTGGATTGCCATCTCGACGCACCGCATCGGTACAAAAAGTGGTGTTCAGTGCAATCATAAGCAGTGATAATACAAGTAGTATGCGCTTTGTTTTCATAAAAATTACTATATTTGCTACGCAAAGATAATACTTTTTCAATCGTTATGCAACTATTCTACGCCGCAGACTTCACTGCACCCGAATATATGCTCTCCGAGGAGGAGTCACGCCACGCTGTCAAAGTATTGCGTTTGGTCGAGGGTGATACACTCCACATTACCGACGGAAAAGGCTCGCTCTATCGTTGTGAAGTGGTGTCGGCTCACCAAAAACACTGCCTTGTGCGAGTGGTTGAACACTTCGAGGAGTTCGAGAAGATGCCTTACAAACTTACGATGGCGGTTGCGCCAACAAAAAATATTGACCGCTACGAGTGGTTTTTGGAGAAGGCCACCGAGATCGGTGTTACCGAATTTGTGCCGATTGTAAGCGAACATAGCGAGCGCAAGGTTATCAAGGCGGAGCGCGAAGAGAAGGTTGTTACGGCAGCTGTCAAACAGTCGCTGAAGGCCTATCATCCTCATTTGACAGATGTTACGCCGTTCTCGAAGTTGGTTATAGCCGAGTTTGCAGGGCGTAAGTTTATAGCCCATTGTGGCGAGGCGGTGAAGGAGAAACGCTACCTCGCCTCGACCATCCGTAAGGGCGAGGATGCGTTGATTTTGATCGGTCCGGAGGGGGATTTTTCGCCCGAGGAGGTGCAATTGGCTGTTGCAAACGGCTTCGAGGAGATAACCCTCGGCACACAACGTTTCCGTACCGAGACGGCAGCGGTTGTGGCGGTGGATATGGTTTCGATAGTTAATAGTCTGTAGGTGATGTTGCTAAAACTCTTTACTACATTCTTCAAAATCGGTCTATTCAGCTTCGGCGGCGGATTTGCGATGATACCGCTGATGCAGCGCGAGGTGATCGAGAAGAATAGGTGGATAGACGAAAAAGATTTTCTCGAGATGTTGGTGCTGGCACAATCTACGCCGGGACCTATAGCCGTGAATACAGCCGTCTTTGTAGGCTACAAGACGGCAGGTGTTATGGGAGCTGTAATGGCGACACTCGGCACTATTCTGCCTTCGTTTATCGTTATCTTGTTATTAGCGATGTTCTTTGCCGAAGTGCGTAACAATCAATATGTTGATGCAGCATTTAAGGCTATGCGACCTGCAGTTGTTGCCTTGATTGTAGCTCCGCTAATGGGATTAGTCAAGGGTATGAAGTGGTACCTGATTGCAGTGGCTGCTGCAGTGGCTGTTGCGGTGTGGTATCTCGGTTTTTCGCCTATGTATCTCATCGCCGCAGGTGTTGTGATAGGTATTGCCATGGCGGTCTATAACGGCAGAAAGGGGGCGAAATTATGATATACCTACAGCTATTTCTCTCTTATCTGAAGATAGGTTTCTTTGGTTTTGGTGGCGGCTACGCAATGTTGTCGCTTATACAGAACGAGATTGTCGAGCAGCGAGGTTGGCTTACAACGATGCAGTTTGCCGATATTGTAGCCGTATCGCAGATTACTCCGGGTCCGATAGCTATCAATTCGGCTACATACGTCGGTTACGAGGTTGGGTGTATGGCAGGTTCGGGCATTCTCGGTTCGGCAATTGCCACCTTTGCGGTATGTCTTCCCTCGCTGACTTTGATGTTGATGCTCACGTGGTTTTTCCTCCGCCATCGCGATAATCGTTACATACAAACCATTGTCAAGGCGGTAGGACCCGTTGTGGTCGGAATGATAGCATCGGCAGCACTTTTGATGATGTTCCCACTCTCGGGCACGAACGAAAACTTTATCGATGTGTGGTCGTGGCTGCTCTTTGCAGCCTGCCTGTACGGCTCATATCGCAAGATAAACCCAATACTTATGATTGTACTTTCGGCTGTAGCAGGCGTGGTGATATACGCCATTGTGCCGATGTTGTGCTGAAAAATGTGAAGAACCCTTTAATAAATTTATGCCCAAAACAGAGATAAAAAGAGTTGAAATAAGAGAGGTTACCACCAAGAGCGATTTGCGCCACTTTGTGCAGTTTGGCATCGACCTCTACAAAGGAAACCCATACTACTGCCCTCCGATATTCTTCGATGAGATAAATACCTTTGACCCAAAGGGTAATCCTGCTCTCGAAGTGTGCGACTTCGTGATATATATGGCATATCGCGATGGTGAAATTGTAGGTCGTATCGTAGGCATAGTGAACCATCGCGCCAACGAGGCGTGGGGTGTTAAAAAGTGCCGCTTCGGTTGGTTCGACTTTATCGACGACTACGATGTATTCAAGTCGCTGCTTGATGCCGTTGCAGAGTGGGGTAGAGGCAAGGGCATGGAGTGTCTGAACGGACCTGTCGGCTTCACCGATTTCGACCATCAGGGCTTGCTGATTGAGGGATTTGATTACAACTCGCCTATGGCAAGCCTCTATACACATCCCTACTATATGGCTCACTACGAGCGATATGGCTTGGGTAAGGAGACGGATTGGATCGAGTACCAGATTACGCCGCCTGCGGAGGCACCCGAACGTATGAGGCGCATAGCTAAACTCATAGAGGGACGCAACAAATTGCATGTGGTGAAGGTTAAAAACTCTCGCGAACTGCGAAAGCGATATGGCTACACCTACTTCGATGTCTTGGACGAGGCGTATCAGAAGTTGTACAACTACCAGCCGATGACGCAGCGTCAGAAGCAGTACTACTGCAAGATGTATTTCCCGATTCTGAATTTCGATTTTGTGACTATGGTGGCAAACGAGCAGGACGAGATAGTTGCTGTGGGCTTGGGTATGCCTTCGCTCTCGGAGGCTCTGCGCAAGTGCGGTGGCAAGCTATTTCCGTTCGGATGGTATCACTTAATAAAGGCGTTGAAGGCGAAGCATATGACCGACTTCGACTTGCTGCTTATTGCGGTGCGCCCCGACTATCAGGATAAGGGCGTTACATCGTTGATATTTAATGAGATGACTCCTCACTTCTCGGAGTATGGAGTTCAAAGGATCGAGACCACTTCCATACTCGAAACCAACCATAAGAGCCTTGCCAACTTTGCCGATTACGACCATATACAGCACAAGCGTCGCAGAGCGTTCGTCAAGGCGATATAGAGAGGGGATCCAAAACTTGTTGGACCCCATCTTTTCTATAACATAGGTAGAAAGGCGGCAATAACGCCGACGAGAATGGCAACAACTACCAGAATCATAATAGCCGCACCCAAGCATCCGAACGAAAAACCTAAACAGCCATATTTGGGCTCTGCACCGTCGGGCAGAGATGGCGATAGGAGTGTCGCTATAAGTCCGATAAGGGGTGTGAAGATTATCGATATGATAAATGCCCAACCGAAGCCGATATGACGACGACTACCCAAGAGTCCGATCAAAATATCGAACAGTACACCTGCCGATAATCCAAAGATTACAATTGCCAACATAAGCTCTATTTCTTAGTGTTTCCGTTTTTTCGTTCCATTCGGTAGAATGTGCCGAATGGCAACTCCTTACTTGCGCGATCCGTAAAGTACAATTCGCCGAACTCCTCCTTTGCGGGGGTGCCAAACATCTGATGCACAAGCGTTCGCGCAATGGTCGAAGAGAGCCCCATAGAGTACAAATTTAGCACCAGAAAACCATCCTCGGCAAGCAACTCGGCGCACGCCTCCAACATTTCGGCAATATTCTGCTCCAACACCCACTTCTCGCCATTTGCACCGCGTCCGTATGCCGGAGGGTCGAGGATAATGCCGTCGTAGCGGTTGCCGCGGCGGACCTCACGCTGCACAAACTTCAGCGCATCCTCCACAATCCAACGAATATCCTTCAAGCCGCTCGACTCCATATTCTCGCGCGACCACGTTACCACCTGCTTCACCGAATCTACGTGGGTAACCTCTGCCCCTGCCGCCGCGGCAGCCAATGTCGCACCGCCCGTGTAGGCAAACAGATTTAAAACCTTTGGTTTTGCCCCCTTACACTCAATCTTCGCACGACAGGTGTCGTATATGAAGTTCCAATTTACCGCCTGCTCGGGGAAGATGCCTATATGTTTGAATGCAGTGCAGGCAAGGCGCATCGAGAGGTGCATATCCTTGTAGTCGTAGCGGATATTCCAGCGATCTCGCATCTGCGGCTTGTTGCGCCACTCGCCACGCTCCTCGCTGCGGTCAGTGCGGAGGAACGAGGCATCCGCCAGACGTTGCCACTCACGCTCGTCGAGCGACTTGCGCCATACCGCCTGTGGCTCGGGACGGCGTAGTGTGTAGCGACCAAATCGCTCCAACTTCTCGCCCTCGCCCGAGTCTATCAACTCGTAATCCTTAAAGTTAGGTGTTAAATTCATATCTTTTATTGGCTTTGCAAAATTAGAAATTAAAAATTAAAAATTAAAAGTTTTTCGATGGGGTTTAGAGATTTCGGAGAGATTTGATAAGTTTTATGGGCAAAAAGCCAATCCCAAAGTGAATAATTCCGAAAAATATTTACCATTTATTTGAATTTTTGAATTGTTTGCGTATCTTTGTGATACATAAGTCAATATGTTATGCGTAACCACCTCAACATATCTCTGCCGTCATCGGCCTTGACAACCCCTTTTAGGGGGGGGGTATTTCGTTGATAGCCTGCGAGTTACGCAACACTCCATCTAACCTGAATATTATTTTGAATTTTAAGCTCGTATCGAATGATACGGGCACTGCTTGTTTTATCTAATATTGTCTAACAATAAATCATTACAACTATGAAGAGACTTTTATCGATTTTGCTTATGGCAACGGCCCTCGCATTTGTTGGTTGCGAGCTATTCGACCGAGAGGAGAAATTCAACAAAAACGACCTATCAATCAAGGGGCAATGGCAGATTGTCGACAGAGAGAGCGGCGAACTTGACGGAGTAAACTACGGTTTCGGCTGGGATTTCGACGAGACCGAGGTGGGAAAGGCGTACTCGTTTGAGTATGTGATTGCGAGCGATAACCCCGAGGTGAAGGTGGGCACACGCTACAAGGTTGCGAGATTCGACTACGCCTTGGAGCACGACTCTGACGGTGTATTGAAGAGGATTGTCATCAAGGATAATCTTGCATTGGAGGTTGTTGACATAAAGAGCAACAACGAGATTGTGATTAGTGACGGTCAGGAGCAGGGAACGCTCCGTCGTGTAGCAACTCAAACATTGGTAACGCGTTAAAAATCATTATACTAATTCCTTACAATTATGAGAAACTATCTACTTTTACTATTGGCGGCAGTAGCACTCTGTTTCACCGCCTGCAACAAGGAGAATCCGGAGTCGAAGCCCGTTGCAGTTACGGGTGTGTCGTTGAACAAGACTATGGTGGGCTTGGAGGTTGGCGAGAGCTTAAAGCTCGTAGCTACCATTCTCCCCAACAATGCAACCAACAAGGGTGTTGAGTGGAGCATCGCCCACACCTCGGTTGCTACCGTGGAAAATGGCGTTGTAACCGCTGTTTCCACAGGCGAAACAACCCTTACCGTCACCACTGTCGATGGTGGTCTGACTGCATCTATCCCTGTAAAGGTGGTTACCGAGAAGGTGCCTGTTGACGGTATTTCGTGGTATCCTTACTTTGGTGCAAAGGAGTTGAAAATAGGACAAACAACACAGTTTGCTATGTTTATAAACCCTTCCAATGCTACCGATGTAGGCGTGGTATGGACAAGTAGCAATCCTGCCGTGGCAACAGTTAAACACAAGAGAACACAGCAAGATGAGGTCCGCGTAGAATTGACCGCAGTTGCTCCGGGCAAAGTAACCGTTACTTGTACAACCGATGACGGTGGATTCTCGGCAACAACCGATGAGATTACGGTGCTTGAGCCGATTTTGGTCGAGTCGATCATAGCATCGCCAGAGTCTCTTAGACTTACAAAGGGTGGTATGCAATATCTTTATATTTCGGTCTATCCTACCGAAGCAGACAACAGATATTATGAGGTGAGCAGCAGCAACCCATCGGTGGCGACCATTGATGCCAACAACAAGGTTACGGCAGTAGATTTGGGCGAGGCGGAGATTATCATCAAGGCTACGGACGGCAGTGGTGTTGAGTGCCGAGTGCCTATTCAGGTCTTGGGTTCTTTGCCTAATACGATTAAGTTTGCTGAGCAAAACGCAAACTCAATAGCACTCTATGAAACACGCTCTTGGCACGGCAAAGTCATCGATTTTAAGAAGGATTTAGGAATGACTGTAGTACCTGCCGATGCCGATTTGCGCTGGATCGATTGGAATATCGCCTTCGCCAAAGAGCCTTCGGCATTGAAGTATGAGGTTTCGGCCGACAATGTAACAGCATCGGTTTGCCTCTCCGAGAACTTTAGTGGTGGAAGTTTCTACATCGAGTCTTTGCCATATCTCGATGGTCAGCAGGTAGGCAATGTGAGGATATATATGCAGACCTTCCCTTGTTTGTTCTACTCTCACGGATTGAGCGATGATACCACCGGCACGCACATCGAGAATTTGGGTGGCACGAGGAACTATTCGTTTAATTGGGAAGCTTCGCGTTACAAGAGAGGTATTAATTTCATTACCTACTATCGCGAGGTTACAGCAATACTCGACGCATTTAAGATGTATCAGATTCCGGCATCGGAATATACCCTTACATCGAACGACGAGAGTTTAGTTAAACTTACTCCGCTGACAACGGGCGAGGGCTATATGTTGGAGCGTTTGGTTTGGGATAAACTCGTAGCGGTAACCCTCACCTACAAGTGTGGCGACCACACGCAGACCTACACAATCAACCTTATCCCATAATCGGGGGAGGAGTAGATACAAAAATCCGCCTTTCGGGGCGGATTTTTTTTTTGACACCGAAAAAGCTAATGATCCAGATCAAATATCTTCATCTGGCACGCCTTGCAGTCGAACGATAGGCGATACCTCTTTGTTCCGCGAACAAGGTAAAGGTCGCCACGCAGGCGCGGTTTTTCGAGTAGGCACTCGCCAATCTCGCGGCGGATGCAGTAGTCCGAAATCACAACCTGCTCGCCCGAGGTTGTCGCTCGGCAGTCCAACCCCTCGGCAATTTTCGTTACTCCGTGATCGGCGTAGAACTCGCGCGCCAAACGATTGGTTACATTGTCCTGCGGAGTGAGCGTGGTTATAGGGTACTTTGCATCTCGATTTTCGATAAATGGCGCAACGGTGTTGGGAGTTTGTTTGCGCTTGGTGTCAAGCCCCTCTAACACCTCTCGTCGCAAATTTGCCACTACCGACATCGGCACAAATCCGATATTTTGAATATCAATACCTCCTACCTCATATATGGTGTCGCCCGTGCGTGCGAGTTGTCGGCGCAGAGCATCCTCGCTCTTTTCGATATTGCGCACCTCCTCGAATTGATATGGTGCCGACACGCAGGCAACTCCTCCTACCTCATCTTGCGCAGATAGCACTATCCTATCATCAAAGAACTTAAGGGTAAAATCAACCTTTAGAGTACGCCTAATGCGGCTGCGCTCTACGGCTTGCGAAAATAGGCGGTTGTAGTTTCGGAATAGCGTTGCACCCATCGCCACTCCGTCGTAGCGGTTGAGTTGGATGCGCTCGTCCTCAACGCCTACGACATTTGTTCCTACCAATGAGCCATTTGCAATAAAGCAGACCCCATCGCCTGTCGAGAGGTCGTGCCTACTGTCGAGAACAACACCTCGACGGTCTGCCACGACGATTTTGCCAATGCGCTCGCCCACAGCCTTTGGGGTGTCAAACGATGCTACGCCACGACACTTGCCGTCGAAGAAGTACTCGGTTGCTCCACGTGTAAATGTGCGCGATGCATTTGGCTCGAACTCTATTGAGCTACGCCCCTTCGAACTCCGTTCAACATCATTGCGTCGGGCAATCTCCTTGTCGAGGAGTTGGCGGTAGAGGCTTACTATGTTGCGGACATAGGTGCGATCTTTGAGTCTGCCCTCAATTTTGAACGAGGAGATGCCTAAATCTATCATCTCGCCCAAACGAGCCGAGAGGTCCAAATCGCGCACCGAAAGTAGATGTTTGCTCTTTATGATTACCTCGCCTTTGTCGTTGCAGAGGTCGTACTCGAGACGGCAAGGCTGGCTACACTCGCCTCGGTTGCCACTGCGCTCGGAAGTGGAGCGCGAGAAGAAACAACGACCACTCTGAGATACGCAGATTGCGCCGTGGATAAATGCCTCCAATTCGATATTTGTGGCTTGGCGAATCTCTCGAATCTGATCTTTGGATAGCGAACGCTCCAAAATTGCGCGGGTAAAGCCCACCTCCTCGAAGAACTTAACCCTCTCGGGTGTTACGCAGTTGGTTTGTGTGGAGGCGTGTAGCTCGATGGGCAATCCCATACGGCAATAGGCCATATCCTGCACAATCAATGCATCTACCCCTGCTTCGATAAGTCGCAGTGCCTGCTCCCGAGCCTCTTCCAACTCGTCGTCGAAGAGTAGTGTGTTGAGTGTTGCGTAGACCTTTGCTCCGAAGCGATGCGCATACTCTGCCACTCGGGCAATATCCGCGATAGAGTTGGTTGCCGAATGGCGTGCACCGAACTTTCCTGCACCGATATAGACAGCATCAGCACCGCAGTCGATAGCATCTACCGCAGTCTCGAAATCTTTTGCCGGAGCAAGGAACTCAATTTGTCTTATCTCTTGGCGCAACATAGTGCAAAGTTACGAATTTTGTGGCGATAATGGAGGTATTTACTCCTAATTTTTACATCTATAGCGAAATTTGTTGATTCATAGTAGGAAAATTTGTCATATGGAGAAAAATGGTTACCTTTGTGAATACAAATGTGAAGGAGATGAAAAAATTTTACTATTTAATTGCTTCGATGGCAATATTTTGTTGCATCGGATGTACTACCGATTTGACCGATGATGCAGTTGTGACCACCCCAAAGGATGTGGTTCTGATAGTCGATGTGGCTGATAGTCCAACAAAAGTTTCACTCGGTGAGCGAGATGAAAGTGGCAACTACAAGGCCTATTGGGACGAGGGTGACAGGATTTCAGTAAATGGCTGTGTATCAGAGGTAGCCGCGATAAGTGCAGAGAATGCCGGTTCTGCGCGCTTCCACTTCAAAAATATCATTCTAAACTATCCGTACAATATATTGTATCCGGCATCGGAGACCAATACCGTGCATTTTGCCGCGGTGCAGAACTATCGTGAAGGCTCGTTTGAGGTTGGTGCTGCACCTCTGTTTGCGCGTGTGGCAGGAGCAGGCGAGGGCATAAAATTGCAACATCTCAGCGGTGTGCTGCGCTTCAGTATGGTGGGAGACAAAGAGGGTACAACGCTCAAGAAATTGGTCGTAAAGTCGGGTGAAGGCAAAATTGCAGGTCAGTTTGCTGTCGATTTTGCAGTGGGCACCATTGTTCCAACCGAGTCGGCAACCTCGACCTTCGAATATTCGTTTGGCGAGGGCTTGGCTCTCTCGACTGAGCAGAGCAAGGAGTTCTTTATGGTCATGCCGTGCGGTGAGTTCGGCATCTGCACTGTAGAGGTGCATACTACCGATGGCCGTACAATGGTGGTGCGTTTCAAGAGCTCTGCTTCATCAGCTATCAAGGCGGGTGTCGTTCGAGAATTTACTGCAGTAACCTTTAAGGAGGGTGCTGTATATATGCTGAAACCGTTTGGAGTGGAGGATGACGAGTTGGATATCGATATCTCGCTCTATATGAAGAAACCTACTAAGGTTGAAGATGGATATCTCGTAATCAGCAATCCGGGCGAGTTTATGTGGTTGTGCTACAACGAGCCGACTATCGATGGCGTGACTTACGACAAGATTCGTATCGGAGCAGATATTGATATGGGTCTGTACAATACATTCCTTATGCCGTCGATGAAACTTGCCGAGGGTGCAGAGATTGATGGCGGTGGCAAGGTGATAACGGGTGTTAGAATGAACGAAGAGTCATCGGCAATCTTTGGCGATGTGGACTTTCTCAATGTTCACGACCTTACCTTTGCCGACTGCTCGGTCAATACAACTATAGAAACGGGCGCAGGTCTGCTTGTCGGTATGGCAAATGGAGGTTTGACAGTCAGCAACGTAACATTCGATAATTGTTCGGTGATTGCTCCGCGCAAGATCGGACTTGTGGCAGGTGCGCTCCACACGGGAACATTCAACATTTCGAACGTGACTGCAGTGGGTGGTACTGTCGAGACCTCTTTCGTCTCGGGCAAATCGGGCTTGGCAGGAGGTTTGGTTGGCTGTTTTGCCAAGAATGGCGATGGCGCAACGACCTCTACAGCTACATTTACAAATTGCTCGACCTCGGCTACCGTAAAGTCGTATATGGAGGCGACAAACTACTTCTACGGCAAGTTGGTGGGACAGCTGGGTGGATATAATGGCGACGAGAAGCTGTACTTCGTAAATTGTAGTGGCGAGGGTGCAACACTTGTTCCGCTCTACGACCAGGGTACAAAAAATGCCGAGACGGCACGTCTCTCATTTGCCGAGGCGTATCGTGCCGACTTTTGCGAGACAACTCTTACACCTCATACCGATAATCTGCTTGGTGGCGAGCGTTATTGTCGCGGAGAGGTCTATTTCGACGGCAAACGCTTCGTGTCTGAGTGGGATGGCAAGCGTGCCGCGACAATGATTACCGAGGTTGTGGATGGCATTACTCGCTATCTTGTCTACTCGCCATACGACTTGGCGAAGGCGCAAGCGGCAAAATATTCAGCAACCAAAGCGTTGGTATTCAAAACCGATGTCGATATGGGTGGTCACAAATTTAATCCTATCGAGTATGTGATAAATCTCGATGGCGAGAACCACTCGCTCTACAACCTCAAGGTCGATATTATCCACAACGCTGCGAAGAACTACGGTGCAGGATTTATTGTGTATGCCAACAATCAGGCTGTTCACAAAGATCTCACCTTCGTAGGAGCCGATATCACTTGTAACCACGATGCTTCAATTCCGGAACTCGCCTACGGTGATACCGAGGATGGCGGAGCGGGAAATGCCTACGCCGGAGTCTTGGTGTCGCGTTCGTGGCGCACAGCCATTAAGGATGATGCGGGAACGACTACGGGCTATACCGACTACAATGTGTCGAATGTTCACGTTCGCAACAGTAAGGTGCGTGGAGTATGTAAGGTCGGAGGTCTTATAGGTGCGTGCCGTGGTCAAGTCTACATCAAGAACTGCTCGGTGGACAACAGCGTGGTGGAGAACTACGATCCGCAGATAGCCAACTACTATGTGATGAAGAAGGAGGTCTCGGCATCTATACTTGGCACCTATGTTGTCGAGGGCTTGCAGTGGTGGTATACGGCAGGCGAGTGTGGCGGTCTGATCGGCTTCCTCGAGGCGCACTATGCCGAGATTACTGACTGCGCAGTAACCAATACTCAGATAAATTGTACGGGACAGCCAAACAAGGAGGTGATAGCAAATGTGTGGAAGTCGTCAGCCTATGTTGCAGGTGCCTACAAATCGGGAGAGAGTCTATTTACGCGAGCAAAAACTACCATAGCGGGTCGCCACGTCAATCAGTTTATTGGCGATGTGCGTTCGCGACGTAGCGAGTCGCAGCAGACAAATGGTACGGGCGAGTATACCAATATCATTACCAACTACACCCTCTCGGGCAATACTTACAATGGCGTGGCAGCCGAAAGCACAAACGACTACAACCACAACTATGCATCGGGTAAATATTGCGAGGCTATAGGATGTGCCTACTATACGGGTGTAGACCTTAGCATTATTACCACGATACACGTTAGCGAGTGTGCCGGTACACTTACATTTGCTCCAAAGGGTGGCGAGAGTGTTACGCTCACCGAGGCTATCGGCAAGGGTAATGATATGGCGTGGTTTGGTGGTGACGGTAAGATCACATCGGGAAGCAGCTACTATCCTGAGGCCCCTACAAAGTAGCGATCTGCGACCAAATAAAGAGCCTGTCTAACAAGTGAAAAGTTAGGCAGGCTCTTTCTTTTGTGCTAACCAAGTTTGTGACCTGTCAGCCGCTCTACCGCACGGCGACCCTCTTCGCCGAGTGATATTGTATAGTCGTTCACAAAAAGCGAAATATGTTTCTCGATAACGTCATCCTCCAACTCCTGGGCGTGCTCCTTGACAAAGTCACGCGAGAGAAGAGGGTTGTCAAAGGCGTAGCGCACACTCTTGGAGAGTAGATTATCGAATTTCGATATTAGCTCCTTGCCTAATTCTCGTTTTGCGATAATTGCACCGAGTGGTAGTGGCAGGCTGCTCTCCGCTTCCCACAACTTTCCGAGGTCGGCAACAAGTTCGAGGTTGCGTCTTTCGTAGACAAAACGACCCTCGTGTATCAGCACACCGGCATCCACATCTCCTCGCTCCACCGCAGCTGCAATCTCAGAAAAGAGCATCTGCTCCACCTCCTCCACCTCGGGGAAGTAACGCAGCAGCAGGGCATTTGCCGTGGTATTCTTGCCTGGCGAGGCCACCTTGCGAATCTTTCCCGTATCGCCTTTGCGACGTACCAGAAGTTGTCCGTTGCCTCGTCCGAGTGCCGAGCCACTATCGAGCAGAACATACCTGTCGGCCACAAGCGGATAGACCGCATAGCTGATTTTCGAAATATCAGGCTCGCCACGCAGCACACCCTCGTTCAACTCCTCGATATCGTGGTACTCAACCGCGAGGTCAAAGTCGTGGGCAAGACGAGCGTTTATAAGCGCATCGAAGGCGAACGTGTCGTTCGGACAGGGCGAAATATGGAGTGATAGTTTCATTGTCAGCTCTATAAATTGAGGCTTAAAATGGTCTCGGTGAGGCGTTCGAGGGCAAGCGGAATATCCCACTTGTCGCGCTCCTCACCAACATAGTTCGATATGGCGCGAATCTCACCACACGCCACGCCCTCTGCCTCGGCCAGGGCAAAGAGTGCTGCCCCCTCCATATTCTCGATTTGGGCACCCTCGGCTGCCACAGCGCAGTGCGATACGGTGTTACTGCACACTTGAGGCAATCCCTCAACCTCTAATGTGGCGTGGTAGTTACGATTGTAACCCGTTGAGAGGTAGGCAAATCGCTCCTCCGTTACGGCCACGACATCGCCCTTCTGCAGCGATGTGTCATAGGCTCCTGCAATGCCACATAGCAGTATAGGCTCTCGCTCGGTGCGGAGAATACGCGCCACCTCGGTAGCAGTCTCAACCGCCCCGATACCGCAGATACGGATATCGAGCTCAGGACGCAACTCTCTCAAACGAGAAGCCTCCATCTCAGTAGGAAAAAGGAGAATCATACTATTTCCCGACTACGGCTTCCAACTCCTCGACCGTTGATGGAATATGCTTGTCGCCGATAACACGACCACCCTCGGCTGTTACAACGATATCGTCCTCGATACGGATACCGCCAAAGTCGCGGTACTCCTCCAAACGGTCGTAGTTTACAATGCCCTTATAGAGTCCATCAGCCTTCGAATTATCGATCAATGCAGGTATAAAGTAGATGCCGGGCTCGTTGCTCATAACCGTACCTTCGCGCAACTTCCACGCGGCACGATATACGCAGGTACCCGATGCAATGGCGCGCTCCTTCATCTCCGAGAAGTCGTAGCTGCGCTCGCCCATTGCCTCGCAGTCGTGAACATCCATACCTAAGCCGTGCGAGAGGCCGTGAGGCATAAAGAGGTACATCGCTCCTGCCTCGACTGCATCTTCGGCCGAGCCGTGAATTAAGCCCACATCGTGCAATCCTTCTGCCAGCGTGAGCAAGGCCTTCTTGTGGACCTCCTCCATATACATCGCCCCCGTCTTCATATTCTTTGGAGCTTCGTCGTGTGCGCGGAGAACAATTTCGTAAATCTCCTTTTGCTTCTCTGTGAACTTGCCCGAAACAGGGTAGGTACGAGTGTGATCCGAGCAGTAGTTCTCCACAGACTCGGCACCTGCATCTACCAACAGCAGGCGACCATTCTCCAATATGCCATCGCAGTTGAGGTTGTGAAGGGTCTCGCCGTGTTGCGATACGATGCTTGGGAATGAAACGCCAAGTCCCTTTGCCTTGGCTACGCCCTCCATTGCACCTGCAATCTCACGCTCGACAACACCCGCCTTGCACATCTTCATAGCGGTTGTATGCATCGCATATCCGAGTTGGAATGCGCGCTCCATAGCCTCGATCTCCTCGGCAGACTTCACCTCACGCATCTCGGCTACGGCAAACATCAAATCTACCGACTTGTGGTTGTACAAATCCGAAATCGGCAGACCGAGGAGTCGCGACAACTCAATTTTGCTCTCGCCACGATATGGTGGCAGATAGTGGATGTTGCGTCCCTGCTTCATTGCCGTTGCGAGTACGCCATCCAAGGCCTTCAGCGGCTGGCAATTCGATACACCAACTCCTGCACCCAACTCCACAAGGCGTGGCTGTGGGCCTGTCCAGATTATGTCCTCGACGGTGAAATCGTCGCCAAAGAGCATCTCCTCGCCCGACTCTGCGTCGATAACTCCCGTCAATGTCGGCAGGTTGAGACCAAAGTAGTAGAGGAAGGTCGAATCCTGACGAAAGTAGTATGCGTTATTTGGATAGTTATTTGGCGAGAATGTGTTGCCCGGAATAAGAATCAATCCGTTGCCAATGCGGCGACGCAACTCCTCGCGACGACTTCTGTAAGTATTTGCGCTAAACATAAATATAATGGTTTTATCAATTTTGTACTTTTTGCAAAGATACTGATTTTTTTGGAAATTTTGGTGTTTGTAGAAAAAAGAGTACCTTTGTACAGAGAAGATTGTGTCAATTGAACGAGTGTATGAAAAAACTTCTAATCTTGATTGTTGCCTTGTTGGCATTCTCCAACCTGTCGGCACAAACATACCAGGTGGGCGACTACTACAATGTGGAAGGCAAAGAGGGTATTGTTTTTGAGGTTACAGCAGATGGCTTGCACGGAAAGATTATCGCCATTACCCAGCCTGCCGAGAAGATGACCTGGCGCAAGGCTATGGAGTGGGGCAAGCAGCTCAAAGATGGCTGGTATATACCATCGCTCGAGGAGTTGCAGACACTGTTGGATGTGCGCAGTGTGGTTGGCGCAAAGCTGCGCGAGTTTGGGGTAAAATCCCCTTATTGGTGTTGGTCTACAACGGAATTTGGTGCAGATTTTGCGTGGGCCGTATCTGTGCGGACCGATAGCCGAGGAGGCTTCTACAAGGGCAACAACTTTAATGTATGTATAGTTGCGAAATTCTAACACTAAAATTTTACTACAATATGAAGAGATTGTTTACTATTGTTTTTGCATTGTTTGTTGTGGCCGCGACAGCCTCTGCTGCCGATTATAATATTTTGAAGTACGGTGCTGTGAGCGACACTACACGATTGAGTACACGTGCAGTGCAGAGTGCTATCGATGCTTGCTCCGAGGCGGGTGGCGGTCGCGTGGTAGTTCCTACGGGCAGCTACAAAATTGGCTCTATCGTATTGAAGAGCAATGTGCATCTTCACTTGGAGCGCGGAGCAACCCTCTATGGTAGCACCCACATCGAGGATTATACCCCATACGGAACTGACTATAAGTCGTTGCGTACACAGGGTACTACCGTGCAGTTGATCTATGGTGACAAGGTGGAGAATGTGGTGATTGATGGCTATGGAACCATTGATGGTCAGGGTCGCAGCTTCATTACTATTCGCGGTAAGGACGAGGGTATCACCCGTCCGCATTTGTTACGCTTTGTTCAGAGCAAGAATCTCGTAGTACGCGATATTACGATGCGTAACTCGGGCTGCTGGATGCAGCACTACCTTGCGTGCGACCATGTTCGCATTGACGGTGTAACCATTTTTAACCGTAACCACTTCAATAACGACGGACTCGACCTCGATGGTTGCCACGACGTTATTGTAGCAAATATCTTCCTCGATTCGGACGATGACGGTATCACACTGAAGAGTACTTCGCCACGCCTTTGCGAGAATATCACCATCTCGAACTGTGTGGTGTCGTCGCACTGCAACGCCGTGAAGATGGGCACCGAGACTACGGGAGGCTTCCGCAATATCAATATCAATAATATCGTCGTAATGCCAAGCCCAGACCAACGCGAGAAGTTCTGCGGTCAGTGGATCGGAATTTCGGCTATCGCACTCGAGATTGTCGATGGCGGTATTATGGAGAATATCAATATCAGCAACTTTACGGTTGAGGGTACACAGTCGCCTATCTATATCCGTCTTGGAAATCGCGCCCGCCCATATCTGAAGGGCCTGGAGAAGCCGGGTGTTGGTCGCATCAACGATGTGCGCATAAGCAATATCACCGTCTACAATGCAGGTACACTTGGCAGCTCGATTACGGGTATTCCTGGTTACTATGTTCGTGATGTGGAACTCAGCAACATCACCATACATCAGAAGGGTGGCGTAACAGCCGAGATGATGCCTGAGATCTACCGCAAGACGGCAGACGAGCGTATTACAAAGTATCCTGAGGGCACAAGCTGGGGCAACCTCCCTGCTAAGGGCTTCTTTGTTCGCCACGCGCGCAATATCAAGTTCTCGAACATTGTCATCAAGACCGAGTTGCCTGATATTCGTCCTGACTTCCTCAAGATCGACGTGGAGTAGCATCCCGCCTTTTGAGTATCTTAAACATAAAGAAGGGTCCTGTCTAATTGCGCGTTAGACAGGACCTTTTTATTTGCCGGTATATGTGATGCTACTCGGTAATCAGCTCTACGATATAATCGATGCCCGAAGGTACTGCATTGAGCTTGAGAGTTACGCCACCATCGGCAGCAACAACCTCGACAGCCTTCTTATCGTCGTATGTGAAGGCCTTAACCACCTTGCAGGTGAGAGGCAACTGCAACTCCTTCTCTTTCAAATCGAAGATGTGGACGAAAAGACGATTACCCTTGCGGGTTGTTACGCCCCACTCCTGAGCCTGGATGTCGCCTGCGGTGGTGCCGTAGATGGTTTCGCCATATTTGCGCAACCACTCACCCATCTCCTTCAAACGCTCAAGTGCCACAGCCGGCAACTCGCCATTTGGTTGAGGACCGATGTTGAGCAGGAGGTTTGCACCCTTGCACGATGTGCTTGCCAAGAGGAGAATAAGCTCTTTGGTGCTCTTATAGTTCTGGTCGGCTACCTTATATCCCCACATACCGTTCATCGTCTGGCAGGTTTCGAGTGGAACGAGGGTGCTCACCGCAACGCCCTTCGAGTAGCCCACTTTATTTTCGCCCGGGAGGTCGCGCTCGAAGATCTGGAAATCCTCGCCTGCGATAAGAGGCAGATGGTGGTTGTTACCGATAAGACACTCGGGTTTGATCGAGTGTATCATCTTGTACTGCTCCTCGATTCTCCAATTTACGCTTCTGCGGTCCCACATTCCGTCGAACCACAAGGCATCTACATCATACTTGGTAAGCAACTCGGCGAGCTGATCGTTCATAAACTTGAAGTAGTTGTCGTAGCCACCCTCGAACTTATCCTTGTCGGATACCTTGTTGCTCGATTTGCTTGGGAAGTAGTCGGTACGACCCCAATCGGCGTGCGAGTAGTAGAGGTGGAAACGCAAGCCCTGACGCTTGCACTCCTTGGCCAACGCCTTCAATACATCCTTGCCATAAGGTGTGGCATCCACAATGTCGTACTCCGAGTAGGCTGTGTTCCACATCGAGAAACCGTCGTGGTGGCGCGATGTGAGGCAGATGTACTTTGCACCTGCATCCTTGATCGCCTTGACCCACGCCTTCGCATCGAAGCGGTGAGGGTAGAAGGCATCAGCCGACTTTTTGTACTCGGCGTGCGAGAGTTTTCCCTTGCTCAAATACCATTCGCCTTGAGCAAACATACTGTACAAACCCCAATGGAGGAAGACTCCGAACTTGCTGTCGGCAAACTCTTGTCGAGCCTTTATGTTGCTCTCCGAAGGCTGATAGTTGTTCTCTGCAAAAGAGGTAGCCGTTATGGCAAGCAATAGTGCTAATGAGATAAATTTTTTCATAATTTTTAGGTTTTTGATATGCAAATTTAACAAACTTTGTCTTTTAGTGCAAATTCTCGCTCTTTTTTTATAATTTTGCACGTTGCAATATGACCAAGTTAGGATAGAATTAAAAATTATATAGGAAAATGCTTACACTACAACAATTACGTGGCGATAAGGAGTTGGCAATTAAGCGACTCGCAAAGAAGGGTGTCGATGCGGCACCGATTATCGCAAAGATTGAGGAGTTGGACGATGCTCGCAAGGCATTGCAGGTCGAGTTGGATAACTGCCTCGCCGAGCAGAATAAGGCTGCCAAGGAGATTGGTATGTTGATGGGTCAGGGTCGTCGCGAGGAGGCTGAAGAGCGCAAGCAGCAGGTTGCTGCATTGAAGGCTCGCTCGGCAGAACTCTCGGCAAAGCACGAGGAGACCTCGGCTGCATTACAGGCGCAGATTGTACTCCTTCCAAACTTCCCTGCCGAGATTGTTCCCGAGGGAATGACCGCAGAGGATAATCTCGTTGTAAAGATTGACGAGAACTACTCGAAGTTGCCCGAGAATCCACTTCCGCATTGGGAGTTGGCAAAGAAGTACGATATTATCGACTTCGACCTCGGAGTGAAACTTACGGGCGCAGGCTTCCCTGTTTACAAAGGCAAGGGTGCAAGATTGCAGCGCGCACTTATCAACTATTTCCTCGACTACAACACAGCCGCAGGTTATCAGGAGGTTGAGCCACCGGTAATGGTAAACGAGGCTTCGGGCTTCGGTACCGGTCAGTTGCCTGATAAGGAGGGTCAGATGTACCACGCTACAGCCGATAACTTCTACCTTGTGCCTACTGCCGAGGTTCCTGTAACAAATATCTTCCGCGACTGCATCCTCGACGAGAAGGAGTTCCCTGTGAAGATGACTGCCTATACCCCTTGCTTCCGTCGTGAGGCAGGTTCGTATGGTAAGGATGTGCGCGGTTTGAACCGTTTGCACCAATTCGATAAGGTCGAGATCGTGCAGTTGGCACTGCCTGAGAACTCTTACGAGGCTCTCGATGGTATGGTCGCACACGTTGAGGGCTTGGTTAAGTCGCTCGGATTGCCATATCGTATCTTGCGTCTTTGCGGTGGCGATATGTCGTTCACTTCGGCTTTGACCTATGACTTCGAGGTCTATTCGGGGGCTCAGAAGCGTTGGTTGGAGGTTTCGTCGGTATCGAACTTCGAGTTGTTCCAGGCAAACCGCCTCAAGCTCCGCTATAAGGATGCGAACAAAAAGACCAAGTTGGCCCACACCCTCAATGGCTCGTCGTTGGCATTGCCTCGTATCGTAGCCGCGTTGTTGGAGAACAACCAGACTCCGGAGGGTATCAAGGTGCCTGAGGTGCTTGTGCCTTATACAGGCTTCGAGATGATCGACTAAAAATCGTTCTGATTTTTCCTAAACAAGATGGGTGTCCTTTTCGATACCCATCTTGTTGCTTTTAGCCATTTTGTTACTACTCCAATCCTAAAAAGGCTCTCAATCCAACCTTATTAAGATGTCTAATTAAAGAGACGGAAATAGTTAGTGGAGGAAAAAAGGAGCCCCGTTCCTCATATAAATCTATTACTTCCACGCCCCTATCCTGTGATTCAATCTCAAACGCTATTATGCGAGGTGTTGTAGAGTGTTTGTAGATAATAGATATCAATTTTCCCCCATTTAAGGTTAGATATGTGGATTCGCCCTTGGAGTTTAGAAAATGATAATACCTGCACGATGAATCGGTGCTGCATTCGGCAAAGAATAGGATATCCTCAGAACTATGGTGCAATAGCTCGAAATTCGGCTTCATATCTACTGCTCCATTTATATATACGGCGTAGAACATTGTGGCTCAAGTTTCATATCCATAAGCACCAAGTGACAGAGTAAAAAAAGAAAGCGTGGTGCTGAAAACTTATCTTGGCAAACGAGGTTGTAGGAAACCCAAACGAGCAAAATAAGCAACAACTCCACGCCATACCAAACGGTATGACGCAACAAGATGCTTGCCTATTCTCTCGTTTTTTGAAACTTCCTACATTTCGTTTGCGAGAATAAACTTACACTTTCTGCGTAATTATGTCTGCAACCAAAGCGATTGCGATTACAAATTTAGAAATTATTTCTAAATCAACAAAAAGTCGGCAGTGAATAAATGCCATTTCCGTAGAACCACCCAGATTTTCGGGCGGTAATTGTCGAAAAAATGTAAATTTTTGCATTTTGCATTTTGTATTTTGAATTTTATTCCATACCTTTGCACCGCATTATTGCAATTAAGTACTTAATTAACAAAAAACACATTCAAGATGAAAAAGGGAATTCATCCAGAGAATTATCGTTTAGTGGCATTCAAGGATATGTCGAATGACCACGTGTTTTTGTGCAGGTCCGCCGTTTCGACAAAAGAGACCATCGAGGTGAACGGCGAAACCTATCCCGTGTATAAGATGGAGATCTCCAACACATCGCACCCTTTCTACACAGGTAAGATGAAGTTGGTTGATACCGCAGGTCGTGTGGATAAGTTTATGAGCCGTTACGCAAAGCGCTACGATAAGAAGAATAAGTAAAATTCTTCACGGAACAACGAAGCCTGCTCAGCATACGCTGGGCAGGCTTTATTTTGCGATATAATGTAGATACAATTTGTATTATCAACAAATTATTCATTCTAAATTGCAACTAAATTGCAAGGATCGTAAACATTCCGCAATTGGGAATAGGTAGAATAGAAAATTTTGCACTTTGCAATATATTTGCTACCTTTGTATTGGTAACCAAGAACAATCAAGAACCTAAACTATATGAAAAAGTTGCTTTTAATTGTTGTCGCTGTAGTTACAGCTGTGGCTGTAGGTGCGGCTATTTATTGCTCGAAGCCATCCATCAAGTTGATCGAAGAGCTACCCGTCGAGTCGTTACTTCCATATCGAAATTGCTCGTTGGAGGTGGCAGATGGCACTATAAAGTTTGTACCCAAGCAAGGCAATGTTGATTCGGGTGTGGAGATTCAGGGCAATTACGACCTTTCGGAGTACAAATGTGCGCGTTTCACAGTTGAGAATATCGACCCCGCACCTATGCACCTCTATGTTACATTTTCGCACGAGAATATAGCATATTACAGAGGTCGCACCTCTCTCCCTATGTCGGTAGGACATCTCTTCTACCTGCAACCTGGCGAAAAACGCAAACTCGAGATCGCTTTCCCTCGTTCGCTCGAGCATCCCGACGTTGAGAAGGACCTAAATATTTACAATAACACGTTGAATATGCTCTATACGCCGTATGCTCACGCCTTCGGCATCACTTCGTACGCTGGCGACCTCTCGCGTGTCAAGCAGATACTCTTCAGAGGTAAGCGTCTGGGTTTCAATACACTCGAGCATAAGGGTTGGATTCTTTCCGACTTCGAGATCGTACCTGGCAAACGCAAGGAGAATCCCGATGTAGTGAAGATGTCGCACGACGAGTTCTTCCCGTTCATCGACCAATATGGACAGTATAAGCACCACGAATGGGAGGGCAAGGTTCACTCCGACGAGGATCTGCAGAAGGCTCTCGAAATGGAGGAGGCAGATCTCGCAGCCAACCCTGCGCCGGCATCGTTCAACAAGTATGGCGGTTGGGCGGATGGTCCTCGTTACGAGGCTACAGGTCGCTTCTACCTCAAGAAGATCGACGGCAAGTGGTGGTTTGTCGATCCTGAAGGCTGCCTTTGGTGGTCGCACGGTGCAGTGCGAGTAACGCCTTCATCGGCTGTCACACCGCTCGACAATCGTAAGTTCTACTACGAAAGCCTTCCGGAGAAGGGTAGCGAATTCGAGAAGTTCTATTACACGAACGATGCTCTACTCAAGCCTTACTACGTTAAGCGCGGACACAAGGAGACCTACGACTTCTCCTCGTCGAACATCTACCGCAAGTATGGCGAAAACTACTTGGAAAAGTATGGAGAAATGGCACACCGCCGTTTGCGCAGCTGGGGCATGAACACCATAGCCAACTCCTCGGACAAGGATATCTGCCTGATGTCGAAGACTCCGTACATCGAGCGTTTAGAGGTACACTCTGCATCAATCGAAGGCACAGGTGGCTTGTGGTGGCAGATCTCCGACCCATTCGACCCTTCGTTTAAGCAAGAGCTTATATTGCAACTCAAAGCTCGCGAGAAGGAGTTGAAAGATCCGTATCTGGTAGGTCTGTTCGTGGATAACGAATTGAAGTGGGGTAATGAAAGCTATCTTGCTGAGAAGGCGGCGCAAAATCCGGCTACAGCGGCGGTTAAGCGCGAACTCGTTAAGCACTATCAGAAGAAATATACCTCAATCGAAAAGTTGAATGCTGCGTGGGGCACCTCGTTCGCTTCGTGGAAGGCTCTGCTTGCCAACGAAAAGGCGTTGCCAAAGCAGGCAAGTACCGACCTCGTCGAATTTAACGACCTTATTATCCACGGCTACTTCCGCAACATCCGCGAAGTGTTTAACGAGTATGCTCCGGGCGTATTGTACCTCGGATGTCGCTTTGCAGGCCGCTCGTCAAACAATCGTGCGCTCTATATTGGTGCCGAGTATTGCGATGCTATCAGCCACAATATGTACAACTTCACCCTCTCTGACTACCGCCAGCCGGAGGGCATCGACAAGCCGATGATTATTGGTGAGTTCCACTTCGGAACAATGAATCAGGGCGTATTCCACCACTCGCTCATTCGTGTAGAGAATCAGAAAGAGCGCGGCGAGGCATACGCAGCCTATGTACGCTCGGCATTGGAGCATCCGCAGATTGTCGGAACACATTGGCACCAATTCTCGGATCAGGCAACTACGGGCCGCTTTGATGGTGAGAACTTGCAGGTCGGCTTCACCGATATCTGCGACACACCGTACTACGAAACAATAGATGGTATCCGCAAGGTAGGATACGAGATGTACAATATCCGTTCGCAAGCGAAGTAGGAAAGAACGATTCAACATTATGGGCGCAGGATGGTGATGCATCTCGCGCCTATTTTTGATTATGGTATCGATGATTGATATTCGCGAGTGAATAGAACGGTATATTTTGCAAATTGGAAATTTTGTATTACTTTTGCGAAGTTTTAGGGCGAATATTTTCGTTAATTATGCTTTTGATAGTGAGTATAAACGAATGATGAGACGTTCTAAAACGGGTAAGGTTCCGTAGCTCAGTTGGATAGAGCAGCAGCCTTCTAAGCTGCGGGTCGTGGGTTCGAATCCCGCCGGAATCACGAGCGCAATGTGCAACAAGAAAGCCACTCGAAAGAGTGGCTTTTGTTGTAAGAGCGACTATGGGAGCTTGCTCACAAATAGTCGCTCTTATAACAAAAAATGCCGTACAAAGTACGGCTTTCTTGTTGCATATTGCCGAGGACTCCAAGGGAAAGACGCAGTAAAGCGAAGCGGCTGCGTCAATCCCGCCGTCAAACAAAGCTTTTTGTTTGCTCCACCGAGGAGTCCAAGGGAAAGGCGTTAAGCGGAGCAGACCTTGGTCTGCGGAGTAGCCAATCCCGCCTTAAAAATTTTCCTCTATATACTTTAATAACTTGGCTGCACTTGCATTTGATAAGTTCATTCCTCCCCGTGGAGCCATTGATAATCCATTCTCCAAGAGGTGCGGTAGCGACATCTTATGCGTATGGCTTTCAGACAACAGACGAAGCTTTATGATACGATTATGCTTCTTTGCTGTTACAAAGTCATTAACATCTACATAGAACTCTTTTTCTTTGTCAAAGTCTGTATGATATGTAACATCATGAGCCTCAACCTTCAACTTGTATT